>DATEMW010000262.1:0-4159 GCA_035275385.1 Candidatus Methylomirabilota bacterium
CGAGAAAGACCTGGCAGCGGGCGGGCGCCGGCGCGGCCAGCGCCGCGCAGACGACGGCGGCCAGGGCCACGCACGATTTGATCATGGGGCGCTCCTCTGCTAAGGTCCGGCTGCTTCGCGGGCCAGACTACCATGAGCGCAATGCCCCTCGGCGTCAGCGTAATGCCCCTCGAGAATCGCCACGAGACGCTCATCGGCGTCGCGACGCTCGCCGAGCGCCTCGGCTACTCGTCGTATTTCCTGCCGGAGACGTGGGCGTACGACGTCACGGTGCTGATGGCGGAGGTCGCCTTCAGGACCCAGCGGCTGCTCCTGGGCACGGGCATCCTGGGCGTCTGGGGACGCAGCGCCGGCACCCTGGCCATGGGCGCGGCGAGTCTCGCCGAGGCGTCCGCCGGCCGGTTCGTGCTCGGGCTCGGCGCGAGCACGGCGCAGCTGACCGAGGGCCTCCACGACGTGCCGTTCGTCGCGCCGCTCGCCAGGATGCGGCGCACGGTCACGCAGGTGCGCGCGCTCCTGCGAGGCGAGCGCGTGCCGCTCGCGGTGGCGACCGGCGCGCGGCCGCTCAAGCTCAACCTGCCGCTGCGGATCGACGTCCCGATCTTTCTCGCCTCGCTCACCGACGAGTCGGTGCGGCTCACCGGCGAGCTGGCCGACGGCTGGCTCCCGTTCATGTATCCGCGACGGTGCCTGGCGCAAGGGCGCGCGCTCCTGCGCGAGGGCGCCGCGCGCGCGGGCGATCCCGACCGGCACGTGTCGGTGTACCCGGCCGTGCCGACGGTCGTGTCCGACGATCCGGCCGAGGCGCGCATCGGCGCGGCGTGGTTCGTGTCGTTCTACTTGACGACGATGGGGCCGCTCTATCGCCGCTCGCTCGCGCGCCAGGGATTCAGCCGCGAGATCGACCAGGTGCTCGGCGCGAACTCGCCGCGCTTCACCGGCACCGTGCCGCCCGAGGCCGAGCTCTTGCTGGACGAGCTCACCGTGTTCGGCACGCCCGAGCAGGCGCGCGAGCGCCTCGCGCGCTGGCGCGAGGCGGGCGCCGACATGCCGCTGGTCTTCATCCGTCCAAACCTCGAGCCCGCGGAGATCGAGCGCACGCTGAGCGCGTTCACGCCGATGCTAGAATCACGATAGTAGGGCGCGACGGCGGGAGGACGGCATGGAGCTCGGCGAGAAAGCGGTGACCGGACGCGAACGGGTGGTGGCCGCGTACAAGGGCGGCTTCGCCGACCGCGTGCCTGCCTATCCGATCGCCGGCTCGTTCGCGGGCTGCCTCGACGGGCTCTCGATCGAGGAGTACTGCACCGATCCCACCAAGGCCGTCCGCGCGATGCTCAACTACTACGAGCGCTACCAGCCGGACATCATGGTGGCCTTCAACGACCTCGCCAAGGAGGCGGAGGCCGTCGGCTGCCGCGTGAAATATTCGGACTACGTCGTGCCGTCGATCGACCAGCACGTGCTGCAGGACGACAAGGGCAAGCTCGCCCGCCTGGAGATCCCCGATCCGAAAAAGGCCGGACGGCTGCCCGCGTTTCTCGAGCAGTGCGAGGCGCTCTCGGCGGCGCGGCTGCCGAGCGGGCTTGGCGCCGTGCTGGTCGGGCCGTGGACGATCGCGATGCTCCTGCGCAATCCCGAGATCATGTGTCTGGACACGATCGACGACCCGGAGTTCGTGCACGAGCTGATGCGCTTCAGCACCGAGTACGCCAAACAGGTGGGCGACGCGGTGCTCGGCACGAAGATCGGCCTGAGCTATTCGGATCCGACCGCCTCGTGCTCGCTGGTCGGGCCGGACACGTATCGCGAGTTCATCAAGCCCTACCACCAGGACCTCGTGAACTACTTCAAGGCCAAGAAGGTCGGTACGACCGTTCACATCTGCGGCACCACGCACCAGATCCATCAGGATCTGGTCGACGTCGGCTTCGTCGCGATCACGATCGACCTCGACCAGCAGGGCGATCCCGCGCTGAAGGTCGATCAGCTCGACCGGCTGATCACGCTCGGCAACCAGCAGGGCGTGGTCGCGATCGGCAATGTCGACGTGACGATCTTCGAGCGGGCGACCAAGCAGCAGGTCGAGGCCGAGGTGAAGCGCTGCATCGACACCGCGGGCAAGCGCTCGCGCTTCGTGCTCTCGACGTCGTGCGAGCTGCCGCCGCGGGCGGATCCGGACTGCGTGAAGTGGATGATGGACGCCGCGCGCGAGTACGGCCGCTACGACCGCATTCTCTCGTCCTGAGCCGTCTCGCCCTCTCGCGACGCCCCCGGTAGACGACCAACTCGGTCGATCACGCGCACGGCGACACTCCCCGCGCGGTTGTGCACGGTGAGGTCGTGGGCCGGGAAGCGGGAGAGATCGAGGTCGGCGTGGCGCGCGACCGTCTCCGACACAACCAGCTCGGCGGCATAGTCCTTGGTGGCTTGCTCGAGGCGCGCGGCGACGTGAACCGTGTCGCCGACGGCGGTGAGGTAGAAGCTCTCGCCCCAGCCCATGCGACCGACGACGGCTGGGCCGGTGTGGATGCCGATACCGATCCGCAGCGGCGAGCCGAGATGGGTCGCGAGCTCCGCGCTCAGCGCGTTGACGCCCTCGACCATCGCGCGCGCGGCCGCGAGCGCCTGCCGTGAGCCCGCGCCGGGGCCGGACTCGATCCCGAAGAGCGCCATGACGCCGTCGCCGGTGAACTGGTTCGTGACGCCGCCGGCGCGCGTGATCGCCGTGCCAACCGTCTCGAAGTAACGATTCAGGACGAAGACGACGTCGTACGGCAGCTTGTTCTCGGCCATCCGGGTGAACCCGCGGAGATCCGCGAAGAGCACGGCCAGCTCCTGCTCGCGGCCCTGGCGCACGTCGGTCGCGAATGCTTCCTCCGGCGCGACCGACGGCGACAGGAGCGGCTCGACCGCGACGTCGCGCACGGGCCGCGTCTGGCACGCGAGCCTCACGTCGGGCGCGGCGCCGACTCGCGCCAGGACGCGCCGCTCGGCCTCGCTCGGCGCGGGCAGGTCTGAAAGCCCGTCGGCGACGCGCACGCGACACGTCGAGCAGCGCCCGCGGCCGCCGCACACGGACGCGTGAGGGATATCGGCTAGACGGCTCGCGTCGAGAATCGAGAACCCGCGCGGTGCCGTCACGACGCGCGCGTTCGGGTAGGTGACCCTCACGGCGCGTCGCCACTCCAGGAGCCGTCGCGCGCCGCGCGCCGCGAACACACCGAGCAGCGCGTACAGATACGCATCGAGAAACCCGCTGCGGATGTCCCGGAGCCGCGCCGACTCGGCGGCATCGGGCGCGTTCGCCGCGCGCAGCATCGCCTCGGTCCAGCCCGGCGTGTGCGCCCGCAGCGCCACTTCGCGGCCCGCGGCCACGAAGCCGAGCAGCGCCAGAGTCGGCAGCAGCAGCGCCACCGCGAACAGCCAGGGCGCCGCGCGCCGGTACCACGGACGAAAGCGGAGCCAGTAGTGAAGCCCGATGCAGGCGTGGAGCCAGGCGAGGACGAGCGTGACCGCCTGGCGAATGCCGATCTCCGGCGCCTGCACCCACAAGGCGAGCAGGACACGCGAATACGGATCCTCGGCGCCGAAGCGCCACCACGCGATCCGCGTGCCGACGACGTGAGCGACGAGCAGCGGCGGCAGCACGAGGCCGAGGGCGTACTGCGCGGCTTCCCAGGCCGGCATGCGGAGAGTCCGGCGCTCGTAGAGCAGCCACAGCGCGAGAACGCCGTGCACGACGATCGCGCCATAGAGCGCCACCGCGCCCGGCGCGCTCCGCCAGAGCGCCAGGAACCACCAGCGCCCGGTCTCCATCGCGTTCAGCGAGACCAGCCCAAGGGCGTGGTTCGCGAAGTGGAGGATCAGGTAGGCGAGCAGGACGAACGCCGCCCCGAGCCTCAGGCGACGGACGTGCACCAGGCTCATCGAAAGTCCGGCGCGGTGGTCAGCCGCGCCGGAGGGTCATACCTTCGGCAGGCTCTTCAGCGCTTCTTCGACCTTCGCCGTCGGGTATTCGTAGTCCTGCAGCTTGCCCGACAGATGCGCCTCGTAGGCGCCGAGGTCGAAGTGGCCGTGGCCCGACAGGTTGAAGAGGATCGTGCGCCGCTTGCCGTCGCGCTTGGCGCGCTGCGCCTCGTCGATCGCCACGCGGATC
>DATEMW010000263.1:0-5515 GCA_035275385.1 Candidatus Methylomirabilota bacterium
ATGGCCGAGTTCCAGGGTTTTTTCCAGGAAGCCGAGCGGTTGGGCGTCGCGGTCTTCGTGCACGCGCTGCGTCCGACGATGATGGACCGCTTTCCGACCAAGGCTCCCTTCAACCCGATCGGCTACCCCACGGACACGAGCCTGACGATCGCGTCGATGATCGACGGCGGCACCGCCGAGAAGTGTCCGCGCCTGCGTGTCGCGTTCAGCCACGGCGGCGGCACGTTCCCGTTCATGCTGCCGCGCTACAACCATCACTGGGCCGGCACCTGGAACGAAGAGCCGCCCGGTCCGGGCCGCGGCGCCGCGGCCGCCGGCGCCTTGCCGCACTCACCGGCCGAATACGCGAGACGCTTCTACTACGACACCTTGCTCTTCGATCGGCGGGCGCTGCGATATCTGATCGACATGGTCGGAGCCGGCCAGATCCTGGTCGGCACGGACTATCCCTACATGGCTCCGGAGGTGCCGGTCGACAAGACGCTGCGCTCCCTGGGACTGCCGCCGGACGTTCACGCGGACATCACCTGGAACAACTGCTTCCGCTTTCTCGGAATCGAGCCGCCACGGCTCGCGTAGCTCGACGCCCGTCGCGCGCGTTTGACCCGCCGCGGGCCGGCACCTAGAATCCCCGCGTGAAACGACGCCAGGCGATCACGCTGGTCGCCGGCGCGCTCGGCGCGCTGCCCGGCGGCCTGCTGCCCCGCGTCTCGCTCGCGCAGAGCCCGTCAGCACCGCCCAGCGGTGCGCCCGTCAACGTCCTCGAGTTCGAGCCGCTCGCTCGACAGCGGCTGCCGCGCGAGGTCTGGGAGTACATCTCCCAGGGCGCGGCGGACGAGCTCACGCTTCGCCGCAATCGCGAGGCGTTCGACGCGATCCGGCTAAGACCGCGCGTCCTCGTCGACGTGAGCCGTATCGACACCCGGCTCGAGCTCTTCGGCCAGAAGCTCGACTTCCCGATCTTGCTGGCGCCGGTCGCCGGACAGGGGCGGATGCACACGCGCGCCGAGCCCGAGGCCGCGCGCGGCGCCAGCGCTGCCGGGGCCACGTTCGTGATCAGCACGTTCGCGAACAGCCGGGTCGACGAGATCGCGCGTGCGGCGCAACGGCGCGCCTGGTTTCAGCTCTACGTCCAGCGCGACCGCGGCGTCACGAAGGATCTGGTCCAGCGAGCCGAGGCCGCGGGCTGCACCGCGCTGTGCATCACGGTCGACGGCCCGGTGGTCCCGATGCGGGATCGCGAAAAGCGACTGGGCATCCGGCCGCCGTACAGCGGCGCGTCTCGCGGCGGCCGCGTCAGCCCGCTCTATGCGGATGCGATCGATTCGACCGTGACATGGGAGACGGTCGCCTGGATCCGCTCGTTCGCCAAGACGCCGGTGCTCATCAAAGGAATTATCGCGCCGGAGGATGCGCGCAGGGCGGCCGCCGACGGTCTGGCCGGCGTGATCGTGTCCAACCACGGCGGCCGCAATCTCGATACGATGCCGGCAACGATCGAGGCGCTCCCGCCCATCGTCGAGGCGGCGGGCAACCGCACGGCGGTTCTTCTCGACGGAGGCGTGCGCCGAGGGACGGACGTGCTGAAGGCGATCGCGCTCGGCGCGCGCGCCGTCTTGATCGGGCGGCCCTACATCTGGGGGCTCGTCGTCGACGGCGCCGCCGGCGTCCAGCGCGTGGTCGACATTCTGCGCGACGAGCTCGAGACCGCCATGGGACTCTGCGGCGCGACGAGCCTCGACAAGATCAGTCGCCAGCTTCTCTGGCCGGAGCGCTAGCGCGAAGCCGGACGGCACCGCGCGCACAGGAGGATTCGATGCTCAAGGTCACTCAGAATCTGATGCTGCCGACCGCGATCACCGGCTCGTACCCGCGGCCGCTCTGGTTCACGGAAAGTCTGCACGGCCGGTCGTTCAAGTCGGCGCTCGGCGATTCGATCTTCCGCGAGCAGTATCTCGACGCGGTCGCGTGCGTTGTGAACGCCCAGGAGGCCGCCGGCCTCGACATCGTGACCGACGGCGACACGCGCTTCGATCTCGCCGTCGGCGGCAAATCGTGGTTCTTCTACCCGATCGAGCGCCTCAACGGCATTCACGGCCACCGCGACACGTCACGCGGCTGGATGCAGCGCCATGGGCTGAGACCCGGTCGCATTCTCTGGGAGGTCCAGGAGGCCTATCAGCCCGGCGTGGTCCGAGAGAAGCTCAGCCGCGGCCCCCTCGAGTACACCGCGCTCTGGAAGGCGGCGCAGCGGCTGACCGACCGGCCGCTGAAGTTCGGCGCGATCTGCGCGCCCGCGCTCGCGAGCATGCTGTGGGACGAGCACTACAAGGACGACAAGGCGCTGATCAACGATCTGTGCGACATCATGAACGCCGAGTTCCGCGAGCTCGCCGATTCCGGCTGTCCGCTCATCCAGGTCGAGGAGCCGCCGCATCACGGCCGCACGACGCGTCCGGACTGCACCGACGCGGATCTCGAGTACCTGACCCAGGCGTTCAACCGTCAGCTCAAGGGCGTCAACGCGGAGATCTGGGTGCACACGTGCTGGGGCAATCCAAATCAGCAGCGCGTGTACTGGGAGCCGCCGAGCTACGAGCGGGCGCTGCCCTATCTCTTGCAGCTCGACGGCGACGTGATCACGTTCGAGTGCGCCAGCTCGGACGGCCGCGATCTGCACCTCTTCGGCAAGTATCGAACCGACAAGAAGATCGGCATCGGCGTCGTGAACCACTGCAACACGGTCGTCGAGCCGCCGGAGCACGTGGCCCGGCTCATCCGAAAGGCGCTCGAGTACATCCCGCCCGAGCGGCTGGTCATCACGACCGACTGCGGATTCGGGCGCGAGGGCCTCAGCCGGCGAATCGCGTACTACAAGTGCGTGGCGCTGGTCGAAGGCACCAACATCGTGCGGCGCGAGCTCGGGCTGCCGGAGGCGCGGGTGCGCGCCGCCGACCCGCGGTTGTGGTTCGCGAGCGGCCCGGAGTAATAAAAGAAGGGGCGCCAGGAATCGCCTGACGCCCCTCCCGACTTCCTTCAGACGCCGCGGAGCTACTTGCCCTCGAGCGCGGCGAGCGGCGCGTAGTCGCCGGTCGACCCGTGGCCGCCCGCGAACTTCGCGGGCGCGATCCCGGCCTTCTTCACACCGGTGACGAGCGCGGCCAGCGGCGGGGTCAGCTTCGCCGGCAGCGGCGCCGCGCCCGGGCTCCAGATGTCGGTCACGTACGCGATCTTCGCGTCGGACACGTAGCCGATCATCAGCCCGTTCGAGTGCGGGTTGTCGATCACGTAGGCGCCGACCTCGCGCGTCCCGTCGCCGAACACCTGCTTATCGGTCACCTCGATGATCGGGGTCGACTTGAGATCACGCGCGGGCAGGTCGGGATTACGCGTGAACGGCGCCGCGAGCACACTGCGGAAATGCGCCGCGGTGCCCTTGCCGGTGACGATCGTCGCGCCCTGTGCCGCGAACGCCCGCAGGCCGCCGGCGTGATCCATGTGGTGGTGCGTCAGCACCACGTACTTCACGGGCTTGTTGGGGTACTTCGCGCGGGCGGCGTCGAGGATCCACTTCGACGTCGCGTCGCTGACCGGCGCGTCGAAGACGACCAGGTAGTCCTTCATCTCGACGATCATGCTGTTGTGCGAGCCGCCGACCACGTGCTGCACGCCGGGCGCCAGCTCGTTGAGCCTCAGCCCTGCCGACGCCTTGGGGTCGTAGCTGATCGCGTCCGAGTCCAGATAGGTGCCGATGAACTGGCGCCGGATGACCCACTGATACGGCACGGCGCCCGTCGCGGGCTTGGACGCGCCGGCCTTGAACGCGGCCGGAATCATCAGCTGCTCGGCCGCGATCGGCGCGTTGACCCGGGCGTCGGTGGTCTTGATCTCCATGATCGGACGGCCGTTGAGCTCGTACGTCCGGCTCAGCGCCATCGTCAGGCCGTCCTTGGTCTGCCAGTCGGCGAGCACGACGTCGTAGGTGACGTCGCCCCAGATGTTGTCGTAGTCCAGGGTGCGCACGCGGGCCGGCATCCCATTCACCCGATCGAACATGACCGTGAACGTCTGATCGCCGGCGCGATAGTTCACGGCCGGATAGGTCGTGCTCCCGACCGTCACGTCGGCCGTCGGGGACACGCGATCGGGATTCTTCTGCATCTCCAGAAGCAGCAAGGTCGAGCCGCGCCGAAGCTCACGCTGCGAGGTCGCGAGCCGCGGTCCCGACATCGAGTGAGCCGGCGGCGTCGAGTCCAGGCTCTGCTTCGTGCGGCCGTTGCTGTCGATGCCGGCGACGTAGCCCGCATCCGACGTGACGATTTCGCTGAAGGTGAACGTGCGCGGCGCCGGGTACTGGAAGTTGCGCACCCAGTCGACCCGCGTGGCGCCGCTGGCGACGTCGCTGGCCAAGGTGAACGTCGACGCGCAGGCGAAGCGCATCTCGCCGCCGGCGTCCATCGACTGCTCGGGCTCCCACTGCCGGACGGTGCCCTGCACCGTGATCGTCTTCACCCTGGCGAGTGCGTCGACGCCGCCGACGGCCTGGACCGCGCGGTTCACGAGGTCCTGGCCCTGAGGCTGCTGCGACGTGGTGGTGGTGCAGGACGCCGCAACGAGGGTCACGGCGAGTAGTAGCGCGATGCGCTTCATTCGTTCCTCCTGTCGGTCGGTGTGGATCTGGCTGGTCCGGGGTACGCGGCCTTACTCGACGTACAACTGGCCCGCGACCGTGCGGGTTCCGTCCGCCCCGCGCCGCAGCACCACGAATTCGCCCATTCGGATGCTCCGGCCGGTCAGATCCGTTACGACGCTGCCATGCGTCACGATCACGAGCGGGGCGCCGGCCCGGTGGGCGTCGACGACGGCTCTGGTCTCGGCCAGACGGCGCCGGCGAAGCTCGCCGTCGTTGAGGGCGCCCTGAAGGGCGTCGAGAGGCTCCACCCGACCAAAAGCCAGCCTCGCGGTGTCGAGGCACCGGCAGCGCGGGCTCGAGAGTACCTTGCCGACCGCGATCGCGTTCTTTTTAAAGGCCTCGCCGACTCGCGCGGCCTGCGCACGGCCGCCCTCGTCCAGATTGCGCTGGGTCGAGCAGTCTTCGAGCTTGGCATCGGGCGGATCGAAGCTGCCGGGGGCATAGCTGTGACGGAGCACCACCACACTGCCCGGCACGCGAAGCGCCTCCCATACCGATTCGGCCCGCGCCGCCGGCGCGGAAAGCAGGCACGCGAGGAACACCACCGATAGCGACCGCCGGATGAGGGCCATTACGCTTTCCCGCCTTTAAGTGCCGGGATGGCGGCCTCTGTCTGACGTTCTGGCAAGTCACTCGAGCCCGAGGTGCCGTCTGGTCGGTGGAGGCCGGCCTATCCCTATTGCTAATTCGCGGATATTGCACCACATCCGGCCCGTCTGCGCCTCGGGCACCGGATGTGCATTTTGCTTTTGCGCCCGCGGCCCGCGACCGAATCGCGGCCCCATCCAAGGGCTCGCGGAAGGGAGGAACTCACGTGAAGCG
>DATEMW010000264.1:0-3350 GCA_035275385.1 Candidatus Methylomirabilota bacterium
GCGAGCGAGGCCGGCGAGAGATCCCACTCGTTGCCGAAGCTGGCGGAGACGGTCGGGATCGACGCGCCGAACAGCTGATCGAACTCCTGAAAGAAGTCGACCGAGTTGGAGACGATGCAGGTTCGGTTCGGATCCGAGTCGGCCTTGCACGTCTCCTGAACCCTGAGGTCCGTGGTCGAGAGATCGTCCCACCCCTGCCCGAACACCCCGATCGTGCTGTAGGGATACCGCGCCGCGAACACCTCGTTGCGCGTGACGATGTCGAGCGCCGTCGCTGGATACCGGGCCTCGGCGTAGCCGCCGATGCTCTCGTTGTTCCGGGCTTCGTGCAGCGAGTTCCACTTCATCAGGATGCGCGAGCCGTCGGGGCCCAGCCAGCTATAGATCTCGTGCTGGCGGTCGTCGAGGTCCGGGATGAGGCTCGGGCAGTTGCAGACGCCCTTCCAGGAATACCGGACACCGGAACCGGCCCACACGGCGCCGAGTCCGTAGGCCATCCCCGCGTTCTCCATCGCGATGGCCAGCGGAAAATCCAGCCCGTACCGCCGCTCGAGCTGTCCCGAGTAGTACATCGATCGGACGACCGCCTCGACGGGCACGCCGCCGTACGTGATGACGAGCGGGTTCTTGGGGGCACTGATGTGTCCCGACTTGATCGCGTTCACGAGACGCTGGAACTCGGCCGGCGTCTTGTTCTTCTCGTACTCCCAGAGCCACAGACTGCCGTCGGTGGAGAAGCGGCTTTGGTGCTCCGGTCGCTCGTCGGCGGTCGCCTGGACCTGGTCGAGGTAGTAATCGAGCATGGTCTGGAAGATCTGGCGGTACTCGACGTCGGTCGCCGACCAGAAGTAGTCGGTGTGGTCGTCCGGCGCCATGAACACGCGCTTGTGGTCCGCTGCGGCCGGGACCCGCTCAAAGACGAGAACGAGGAAGCAGAGCAAGACCAGCAGGATGGCGATGCGACGCTTTCGCATCTCGTGCTCCGTGTACGTCGTCACTGCTGGTGAGTGGCACGCGCGTCCGAGCGATGCGCCCGGCCGCGCTGGACTCTACGCGAGGTTCGTTGCACGTTCGTGGCGGGACGGCTACGTCGACGCGCCGCCGCGTGGGCGCCCGAGCATCCGGTACAAGCCTAAGAAATCGCGGGCGTCCCCACGATCAGGCGAAGCCCTGAAACGGCGTGACGGGGAGACCTGCATCGGCGGACGATGTGGGCTGCCGGTGCGGGCGGAGCCCCTCGAGAGACCGGGCCGCCGACACGCTCACCGGAGCGATGAGCGTGTCGGCCGGCGAGGCTCAACGGGTACGGGACGCGCGCTTAGCGGCCGAGCTCGAACGTCTTGATATAGACGCCGGGCGAGCCGGCCGCGTGCTTCATGTGCGGCCGGATGCGCTGCGTCTCCGGCGCGATGTCCCGCTGCGCGAGCCAGGCGGGAGTCTCGGACACCTTCGGGTTCTCGAACTCGTAGAACGTCAGATAGGTCGGCGTGCCCGTTACGGCGCGGAAGCGCCGCCCGCGGATCACGCCGGGCACCTTCTCGTAGTTCGGGATGTAGATCGTGTTGTACCAGGTGTTGAAGTCGGCGTCGATCTCGGGCGGCACGTCCATACGCCCGAGCTGGAGCGCCGGCGCCATCGGGCTCTCGGCCACCTGCGGCGTCAGGCTCTTGGGATGGATCAACGTGTACACGTTGCGGATGAAGTTCGTGCCGATGACGTCCGGCGACGATTTCTTCGTCCACGGCGTCGGGTTGGAGCGGACGCGCTTGTAGGCGTCGGTCTCCAGCGCCTTGGCGCTGTCGAGCTCGTAGACCGCCAGATGCTTGGGGCCGCCCTTGACGGCCTCGTAGCGCGCGCCGTTGAGGAAACCCGGCAGCGCGAGACGCTCGGCCAGATGCTCCTCGTTGTACCAGCGGTTGAAGTCCGGCTCCTTGTCCGCCGGAACATCGGTCCACACCATCAAGAGCCCTGTGCCCTTCCTGATCGCCATTGCTGGCTCCTTTTAGTAGGCGCGCCTCGGCCGGCGGGGCCCCAGCCCCGCGACGGCCTGCGGCGCGCACATCATCGAGAATCGATCCTAGCCGGTCTCCATCGGCAAGGACGGATCGCGCGCCCACTCGGAGAGCGAGGCGTCGTAGACCGCGACCCGGTCGTGGCCGAGGAGCGTGAGCACGAAGGCGTCGCTGCTGGCCGCGATGCCGCCCCCGCAATACGTGATGACGCGGCCGGCGCCGAGCGCGCCCGAGTCGGCGAATCGCTGCCGCAAGACTTCGGGCGCAAGATAGGCGTGCGTCGCCGGATCGACCAGCGCGCGGGCCGGCACGTTGCCGCTGCCGGCGATGCGCCCCGGGCGCCCGTAGGCGACGCCGCCGGTGCCGCGATGCTGCTCCTCGGAGAGCGCGTTGACGATGCAAGTCGCGCGCTCGCCGAGGCCCGCGAGCACCGCTTCCTTGCCGACGAAGAGCTCGGGGCGCGGCCGCGCGACGAAGCGCCCCGGCGGATACGCGCACGGCGCCGTCGACGTTGGCCGGCCCTCGAGCGTCCACTTCTTCCAGCCGCCGTTCAATACCGCAGCCTGGTCGAAGCCGACCGCGCGCAGCATCCACCACACGCGCGCGGCCCACATGTTCACCGCGCGGTCGTACAGCACGACGCGCGTGCCCTCACCGACGCCCAGGCGCGCCATCGAGGCTGCCATCTGCTCGGTGGACGGCATCATGTAGAGCGTCGGGGCCGAGCGATCGCAGAGATCGTCGGTGAGGTCGGCGAAGCCGCTGCGCGGGATGTGACCCGCGGCCCACGCCGCGCGTCCGGACTCGGCCTTGTAGCCGCCGTCCGGCAGCGGGTGGAGGATCGTGGTGCATTCGAGCACGCGCAGCGCCGGATCGTCGAGGTTCGCGGCCAGCCAGTCGGTCTCGACCAGATAATGCGGGTGGGTCCATGGCATGCCGCGGAGCGTAGCCCCGCCCGCAAGCGCCCGTCAAGCCAGGCGGCCGATCCCCCAGCCCGTGAGCAGGAACACGCCGAGCACGATCAGCACCGCGCCGACGATGAGACGCCAGTTCAGCCGCTCGATCCCGACCGGAAACCAGTACGCGAGCAGCAGCACGAACAGCGGCGAGGTCCCGGCGAGCGGGACCACCACGCTGACCTCGCCGAGACCGAGCGCGAAGATCAGCAGGAACACGCCGGTGTTCTCGAAGGCGCCGCCGCCGGCGAAGTAGAGAAAGCTCCGGCGATCGTAGCGCAGTGCGGGGAGATTGCCCGAGGCGAGGACGAACGCGCTGGACGCGATCAGCGCCGCCGTGATGTTGATCGCCGAGTCGAAGAGCGGCCCGGCGAGGCCGAGG
>DATEMW010000265.1:0-2197 GCA_035275385.1 Candidatus Methylomirabilota bacterium
CCAGCGGCGCCTCGGCGCCGCGGGATAGCGCCTCGAGCGGCGTCACTTGCCGAGACAGAAGGTGGAGAAGATGCGGTCCAGGACCGCGTCGCTGACGTCCACGCCAAGAATGGCGCCGACTTGATCGAGCGCGAGCTTCAAATCAACCAGCGCGGCCTCGAGCGGCAGCTCGGCGAGAGCCGCAACGCCGGAATGAAGCGTCAGGCTCAACGCGTCCATGAGCTCGAGCTGGCGCAGCGAAGCCACGACGCCGCCTTCGTCGCCGGCGGCGCCCGCGCGCTGTTCGGCCTCGCGCGTCAGGTGCTCGAGCAACGTATCGAGGCCGTGACCGCTGAGCGCCGAGACGGCGACTGACTCGGGCAGGGCCGAGGCCTCCGCGTGAGACGTGAGATCGCTCTTGGCGCACACGACGAGCCGTGCGCGCCCAGCCGTCTCGGCCAGAACGCGGCGATCCGGCGGAATGCTGCCGTCGAGGACCACGAGCAGCAGATCGCTCTCGTCGATCGCCTGACGGCTGCGCCGGATGCCTTCCGCCTCGACTGCGTCTCGCGGCACGTCGAGGCCCGCCGTGTCCAGCAGCCGAACCGGAACGCCGGCGAGCGCGATCGTTCCGTCGACGACGTCGCGCGTCGTGCCGGGGACGGGTGAGACGATCGCGCGATCGCGACCCAGGAGCGCGTTCAGCAGGCTCGACTTGCCGGCGTTCGGTCGGCCGACGAGGGCCACGGTGATGCCGTCGTGCACGACGCGGCCCTGACGCGCTACCGCGCGCCAGCGATCGACGTCGGTTCGCAATCGCTCGATCGCGCCGCGCGCCGCGTCGATATCGGATGCGACACGCTCGTCGGGAAAATCGAGCACGACCTCGAGGCCGGCGATGATCTCGACCAGCTGATCGCGCAAGACGCGGACGCGCTCGGAAAGGCCGCCCGCCAGCGCGCGCGCCGCGAGTGCGACCGCGCGCTCGGTGCGCGCTCCGATCATCAGCGCGACGGCTTCGGCCTGCGCGAGATCGATGCGGCCGTTGCAGAACGCTCGCCGCGTGAACTCGCCCGGCTGCGCCAGGCGCGCGCCGCCGGCGACGATCCACTGCGTCACCAGGCGCAAGAGCGACGGCGAGCCGTGACACGAGAGCTCGACGACGTCCTCGCCCGTGTACGAGCGCGGGGCGAGCATGACGGCGCAGAGCGCATCGTCGACGCGCTCGCCGCTCTTCGCGTCGACGATCGCGACCCGGCGCAGCGCGTGCGAGGGAAACGCCGCGAGCGGGAGCGCGCTGCGGAGCAGGGGAGCGACGGTGGCGATCGCATCCGGCCCGCTCACGCGAATCACCCCGATCGCGCTCTCGCCGAGCGCCGTCGCGATCGCCACGATGGTCTCGTCGGCGCGCGAGGGCTCAGGCTCGGGCGGCGTCTTAGGCCTCGCGCGGTCCGCGCGGGCGCGCGGGTCGGTCCATGAGCTTCTGCTGCACGATCTGCAGGATGTTGGAGACCGTCCAGTAAAGCACGAGACCCGACGGAAGATTGAGGAACATGAACGTGAAGATGACCGGCATGAACAGCATCATCTTCGCCTGACGCGGATCGCCCATCGTCGGCGTCAACTTCTGCTGCACGAACATCGTCACGCCCATCAAGACCGGCAAGACGTACGTGGGATCGTGCGCTGCCAGATCACAGATCCACAAGTCGACGCCGAAGAGGCGTCCGAAGCACAGGAACGGCGAGCTCTGCAGCTCGACCGACACCGAGAGCGCCAGGTACAGCGCGTAGAAGATCGGGACTTGCGCGATCATCGGCAGACAGCCGCCCATCGGATTCACGCGATGCTTCTTGTAGAGCGCCAAGGTTTCGCGCTGGAGCGTCTGCGGATCCTTCTGGTACTTGCTGCGGAGCGCGTTCACCTGTGGCGCGAGCGTTTGCATCGCCTTCATCGAACGCATGCTCTTGACGGTGAGGGGATAGAACAACACCTTCGACACCACCGTCAGCAGGATGATCGCGACGCCGTAGTTGCCGACGTGCTTGTACGTCCAGTTCATCAGCAACAGGATCGGCACGCCGAGCAAATCCATCGGCAGCCCGCCGTACTTCCGGGGCAGGGGGAACCCGCCGAAGTTGATCGTGCCCTCGAGGCCCATCGCCCTCAGCCGGTCGTACTCCTTCGGCCCGGCGTACATGACGACCGTGGCTTCCCA
>DATEMW010000266.1:0-5849 GCA_035275385.1 Candidatus Methylomirabilota bacterium
CGTCAAGGCCGTGTGGCTCGGCATGAAAGTCGTGGCGCCGGTGCTGCGCGCCCGGGGCGGCGGCGCGATCGTGAACACGGCGTCGATCGCGGGGCTGCGCGGCTCGCCGAACATCATCGCCTACACCGCGAGCAAGCACGCTGTGGTCGGCATGACCCGCGCCGCCTCCCTCGAGCTGGCCCGCCACAATATCCGCGTCAACGCGGTATGCCCGGCGCCGATCGAGACGCCGATGGTCCAAGAGCTCGAGAGCGAGATCCGGCGCGAGCGGCTCACCGCGACGATCCCGATGCGCCGCTACGGCGAGCCGCACGAGGTCGCGGCGCTGGTCGCGTTCCTGGCGAGCGCCGATGCGGCCTACATCACGGGCGCGATCTACACCGTCGACGGCGGCGCGATGGCGTGATCGTCGCGGTCACCGGCGCCGGCGGGCTCGTCGGTTCGGCGCTGGTCTCGTCCCTCAGGGCAAGCGGGCATCGCCCGATCTCCCTCGTGCGTCGCGCGCCGCGTGCCGGCGAAGACGCGCTTCGCTGGGATCCTTCTTCCGGCGCAATCACGCCCACCGCACCCGCGCTCGATGCGGTCGTCCATCTCGCGGGCGAGAGCATCATGGGTCTCAGGTGGACGGCCGACAAGAAGCGGCGCATCCGCGAGAGCCGCACGACCGCGACGCGGCTCCTCGTCCAGACACTGGTGCGGCTTCCGAAGCCGCCGGGCGTCCTGATCAGCGCGTCGGCGATCGGCTACTACGGCAGCCGCGGCGACGAGGTGCTGACCGAAGACAGCGGTCCTGGCACCGGCTTTCTCGCTGACGTCGCGCGCGACTGGGAAGCCGCCACGGCCGCGGCCATCGCTCACGGCATGCGCGTGGTGAACCCGCGGCTGGGCGTGGTGCTCAGCAACCGCGGCGGCGCGCTCGCCAAGATGCTGACGCCGTTCAGGCTGGGCATGGGCGGCGTGGTCGGCGACGGCACGCAGTGGATGAGCTGGATCGCGCTCGACGACGTGGTCGGCGCGATCCAGCACGCGCTCGCAACCGACTCGCTTCGCGGCCCGGTGAACGCGGTCGCGCCGAGGCCCGTGACCAATGCTGAGCTCACGCGCACGCTCGGGCGCGTGCTCGCACGCCCGACCATCGTGCCCCTCCCGGCGTTCGCGGCGCGCCTCGCAATGGGCGAGATGGCCGACGCGCTCTTGCTGGGGAGCCAGCGCGTCCTGCCCGCTCGTCTTCAAGCGAGCGGGTACGTCTTCCGTCACCCGGGCCTCGAGGGCGCGCTCCGCGCCGAGCTCAGCCGCTAGCGCCGAGCCGGCCGTACCGCCGTCATCATCTCGGCCCCGACGCTATCGCGCGGCCTCCTGCAGCCAGCCGATGAGCAGGCTCATGAGCTCGGGCGAAGCTGCGCGCTCGCCGGGGCGCAGCGCGAAGTGATCGTGGCCGGCCAGCTCCTGAAAGCGCGCTCTTGGGTTCTTCGCGGCGATCTCGCGCATGCTCGCGCGATTGCGGCCGAGCGTGGCGCCGGGAAGCGTTTGATCCCGCGAGCACTGAACGAGCAGGAGCGCCGGGCCGAGCTCGGAGAGCCGCGCCTTGGCGCTCGTCGAGTAGTCGATCCACTGCTTCCAGTAGCGCACGCCGGCGCCGAGCAGCAGCTCGTCCGGCGGGAACGAGCCGTCCTTCACCGCGTCGAGTCGATTGCGCGTCTCGGTGACGACGGCCTTCGAGATCGCCGGGTTGGCGTCGAGCTGCGCCACCAGCAGATCGTCCACCGGAAACACGACGCTATTGATCAAGGCCACGCCGGCCAGCGCACCGGCCCGCGCCGCAACCACCGGCGCCAAGGTGCCGCCTTCGCTGTGGCCGATGACGAAGATCGGGTGGCCGGCGGTCTCGCGCGCCGCGCGCAGCGCGGAAAGGGCAGCCAGCGCATCGGCGATCTGCGCCTCCTGATCGAATGACGCAACGTCGATGCTCGGATGGGTGACGAAGCGCTTGTCGTATCTGAACACCGTGAAGCCGGCCGCCGCGAGACCCTCCGCCCACCAGCGATAGATCGGCGGCGTCGACACGGCGATGCGCGAGACGCCGTCGCGATCGACCGGGCCGGAGCCGCCCACGATCAGGACGCCGGCGGTCGCGGCCCGGCCGTCGGGGCTCGTGAGCGTGCCTTCGAGGTCGTAGCCGGCGCTTCGAAACGAGACCGCGCGGCTTGCCGTGCCGGCCGTCTTGGGCGGGCTCGCCGTCGCGCAGGCCGCGAGCAGGAGCAACGCGAGGCCCGCGGCCCGCATGCGACTCAGCGCACGGTGACCGTGAACGAGAGCTGTTGCGCGGGCGGCGCGTCGCCGTCCCAGGGCAGACGGTAGTCGAAGGTCAGCACCTGCTGTCCCTTCCGCGCGAGCGTGAAGCGCCAGACCTCGAACCCCGGCGCGCCGGGCCTGTTGGCGCCGTTGGGGTTGCGCTCGAACGACGGCAAGCCCTCGAGCTTCAGCACGTCGGCGGGCGCGGCGGCGAGGGCCCACCGGTAACCCATCGCAGGATTGCTCGGCAAGCGGACCAGAAGCTCCTGGCCAGAGCGCAGCTCGATGGTGCGTCCGGCGTTCTCCGGCGTGATCATCACCGCGCCGTGAGGCCCGAAATCGGTCGAGGCGCACGCGCCCGCCAGCACGATCACAAGGGTCAGAGCGACGAGCGCGCCGAGCCGCGCGCGAATGCGCTGCGGGCGGCGACCGGGCGCCGGGTGGATCAGGGCCGCGGCAGGCGCGAGGGCTCGGCGCAGGTGCGCTCGACCTCGTCCACCGTCTTGGGAGTACCCGCCGTGAGGACGTCGCAGCCGGATTCGGTGATCAGCACGTCGTCCTCGATCCGGATGCCGATGCCGCGCAGCTCGCGCGGGATCGTGTGCGTGATCTTCTCCGCCTTGGCCTTCTCCTCGTCCTCGATCTTCTTCGCGGCGCCCGCGCCCAGACGCAGACGGCGCTCCCACGACTCCTCCTCGCTGTACTCGCGCAGGTGGAACGTGGCCGTATCGCGATCGGGGTCGAAGTAGAGCCCGGGCTCGACGGTCAGCACCATGCCGGGCTCGAGCACGCGCGACTTCCGGTCGATCCGGTAGTCGCCGACGTCGTGCACGTCCATGCCGAGCCAGTGCCCGGTGCCGTGCATGTAGAACTCGCGATAGTGGTGCATCGCGAGCGAGTCCTCGAGGCCGCGCGGCAGGGCGCCGAGCGCCACGAGCCCCTCGGTCAGCACGCGCCGGGCCGCCTCGTGCACGGCCTCGTAGCGATTGCCCGGCCGGGCCGCGGCGATGCCGGCGAGCTGTGCGCGGAGGACGATCTCGTAGACCGCGCGCTGCGCGGCGGTGAAGCGCCCGTTGACCGGGAACGTGCGCGTGATGTCGGCCGAGTGGTAGCCCCACTCGCACCCGGCGTCGATCAGCAGCAGATCGCCGTCCTGCATCTGACGATTGTTCTCGGTGTAGTGCAGGATGCACGCGTTGGCGCCCGAGGCCACGATCGACGGATAGCCGTTGCGCGGCGCCCCGTTCACGCGGAACACGAACTCGAGCGCCGCCTGCACCTGGTACTCGTAGAGCCCGGGGCGCGCGTAGCGCATCGCCTCGATGTGCCCGTCGCGGCTGATCTCGCACGAGCGGCGGTGGCGCGCCAGCTCCGCCGGCGAGCGGCGCAGCCTGAGCTCGTTCAGGATCGGACCGGGGTCCTCGATCCGCACAGGCGCCGCGAACCCGCGGGCCCGCGCCATCCTGAGATCGGAGACCAGGCGCGTCACCCGGCTGTCGAAGCCGCCCGTCCCCAGGCGATAGAAGATCGCGGGCCGGTCGACCATGTACTCACGCAGCTTGGCGTCGAGCCGGTCGATCGTGTAGGCGGCGTCAGCGCCGTACGTCGCGATCGCCCCCTCGGTGCCGGCGCGCCGGCCGGTCCAGATCTCCATCTCGCGGTCGCGCGGCCGCACGAAGAGCACGAAGCGCTCTTTGGCGTCGGCCGGGTTGAACACCGCGACGGCGTCGGGCTCGTCGAAGCCGGTCAGGAAGAAGAAGTCCGAGGCCTGGCGGAACTCGAAGTTGACGTCGCCGTTGCGCGAGATCTCGCGCGCCCCGGGAATGATGGCCAGGCCGTCTCCGATAGCCGCCGCGAATCGCTGCCGTCGCTCGACGAAGGGGGCTGGATCGAATGGGCTCATCGGCGCAATAATACAACGGCGAAGGGGGAGCTTCCCATGCACGTTGGTCTGGCGGCCGTGTTCCAGAACCCCGGTAAAGCGCGAACCGACCGCGAGGTCTATCGCAACGAGCTCAGGTTGGCCGACCTGGCCGAGCCGCTCGGCTTCGAGTCGATCTGGGGCGTCGAGCATCACTTCACCGACTACACGATGTGCCCGGACGTGCTGCAATTCCTGACCTATATGGCCGGCCGCACCGAGCGCGCACGGCTGGGCTCGATGGTCGTCGTGCTCCCGTGGCACGACCCGATGCGTGTGGCCGAAGAAGTCGCGATGCTCGACAACATCTCGGGCGGACGGCTCATCCTGGGACTCGGCCGCGGCGCCGGCAAGGTCGAGTTCGACGGCTTCCGGCTCTCGATGGACGAGTCGCGCGAGCGCTTCACCGAGTCGGCCGAGATGCTGCTGAAGGGGCTCGAGACCGGCTACTGCGAGTACGACGGCCGGTTCGTCAAGCAGCCGCGCGCGGCGATCCGGCCGGCGCCGTTCAAGTCGTTCCGCGGCCGCACCTACGCTGCCGCCGTCTCGCCCGAGTCGCTGCCGATCATGGCCAAGCTCGGCGTGGGGATCCTGATCATTCCGCAGAAGCCGTGGAAGGAAGTCGCGAGCGAGCTGCAGACCTATCGCTCGATTTTCAGACAGGTTAACGGCGGCGACGCGCCGCCGCCGGTCTCCGCGGGGTGGACGTTCTGCGATGCGAGTGCGGCACGCGCCGAGGAGATGGCGCGCCGGTTCATCGGCGGCTACTACCAGACCGTGCTCGACCACTATCACTTCCAGGGCGACCACCTGGCCCACACGAAGGGTTACGAGTACTACGGCAAGATGGCCGAGAAGATCGGGACGTACGGCACCGACAAAGTGATCGACTACTTCATGAACTTGCAAGTGTGGGGCACGCCGGAGCAGTGCTACGAGAAGATCCTCGACATCCACGCCCGCACCGGCAACAGCCACTACATCGGCGTCTTCAGCTACGCCGGGATGCCGTACGAAGACGCCGAGGCCAACATGCGGCTCTTCGCGCGTGAAGTCATGCCCGCGCTCAAGAAGCTCGGCGTCGACAAGCCGGTCGCCGAGCGCGTGCCGGCCGCATCGCGCGCCGGCGAGCCGGGCGACGTGGGGCTACTCGGCTCATGACCACTCCGCTGAGCGTCTACCTGCCGTTCAACATCGACTGCCTGCGCGGCGCGTTCGTCCCGGCCAAGCGCGGCAGCAAGCCGCCGACCGAGCGCGGCAACTGGCTCATCGTGCAGGACCAGAAGCTTCTCGTCGTGCCGAAGGGAGACGGCTTTTGGCTGCCGTCGGGCGAGCGGCCGGGCAAGCTCGACGGCGCGATCGGCGAGCCGATCTGGCTCGGCACCTTGAACGGCGACACCGAGTGCTGGGTAGCCTCGCTTCCAAAGGATGCGGTCGTGCCCGACGAGTTCCAGCGCGAGACGCTCGTGCCGATGGCTGGCACGAAGCTGCCCGACGATCTGCTCTCGCTCGGCGGCATGGCGATGCAGGCGCTCTGGTGGGAGTCGACGAGCGGCTTCTGTCCTCGCTGCGGCACGGGCACCCAGCGCCTGCCGGGCGAGTGGGGCAAGGTCTGTCCCAAGTGCAAGTACGAGCA
>DATEMW010000267.1:0-4624 GCA_035275385.1 Candidatus Methylomirabilota bacterium
TTCGGGCGGCCGCTCGCGCGCACGCGCGAGTACGTCGCAATCGTCCGCGCGATCCTCCGCCGCGAGGCACCGCTCGAGCATCGCGGCGACTACTACCAGATCCCGTACACTGGCGCCGACGCGACCGGCCTCGGCAAGCCCCTGAGGTCGATCCTGCACGGCCGGCCGGAGCTGCCGATCTATCTCGCGGCGGTCGGACCGCGCAACGTGGCCCTCGCCGCCGAGGTCGCCGACGGCTGGATTCCGACGTTCTTCTCGGTGCGCCGGATGAAAATGTTCCGCGAGTGGCTGGACGCGGGCTTCAGCGCGCGCGGCGCAGCGCCGGCGTTCTTCGACGTGATGCCGATGGTCCCGGTCGTGGTCGGTGACGACATCGCCGCGTGCCGGGCCGGCGTGAAGGCGCGGCTCGCGCTCTACGTCGGCGGCATGGGCGCGCGCGGCCGGAACTTCTACAACGACATCGCCTGCCGCTACGGCTACGAAGACGCGGCGAAAACCATCCAGGATCTGTACCTGGCCGGGCGCCGAGCGGACGCCGAGGCCGCCGTGCCCGACGCGCTCGTGGACGAGGTCGCGCTCTGCGGCCCGCGCGAGCGGATCCGCGATCTCCTGGGCGAGTGGCGCGCGTCCGGCGTGACGACGCTCATGGTCGCCGGCGACCGGCTGGCGGCCCGCACGATGGCAGAGCTAAGCTCGTAACGACAGCGATGCAGTGCGCGCTGCAGAGTCGCGGGGCTGGGGCCCCGCCGGCCGAGGCGCGCTTATGACTGCAGTGCGCGCTGCAGGCCGTCGCGGGGCTGGGGCCCCGCCGGCCGAGGCGCGCTTATAAAGTGGAGGCTCGGGCATGAGACTCGATGGCAGGGTCGCGGTGGTCACCGGCGCGGGCTCGGGCATCGGCGCCGCTTCGGCGCTGGCGATGGCGAAGGAAGGGGCACGCGTGGTCGTCGTCGATCTGAACGAGGCGAGCGCGAAGGCGACCGTCGAGCAGATCGAGAAGGCCGGCGGCCAGGCGCTCGCGGTCCGCGCGGACGTTACGCGCGGCGCGGACAATCAGATGGTCGTCGAGAAGGCGCTGGCCGCCTGGGGCCGGCTCGACGTGTTCTTTGCCAACGCCGGCGTTCCACAATCACCCGAGAACGTCGAGGACGTGGACGAGGCGATCTTCGACCGGGTCATGGCGGTCAACGTCAAAGGCGTGTGGCTCGGCGCCAAGTACGCGCTGCCCGTCATGAAGAAGCAGCGCCACGGGGTGTTCCTGATCACCGCCTCGACCGCCGCGATCAGGCCTCGGCCCGGGATGCAGGCCTACGCCGCGTCGAAGGGTGCCGTCGTCACCTTGACCAAGAGCCTGGCGCTCGAGGCGGCCGGCCACGGCGTGCGGGTGGTCTCGATCGCGCCCGTGGCGACGGAGACGCCGATGCTCCCGGCCTTCATGGGCAAGCCCACGGTCGACGACGAGAGCCGCGCGCGGTTCGTCGGTACCGTACCGCTCGGCCGGCTCAATCAGCCGGACGATCTGGCGCGCACGGCCGTCTTCCTCGCCTCCGACGACGCCGCGATGATCACGGGCACCTGCGTCGAAGTCGACGGCGGCCGCTGCATATGACGCAGTTGTCTCGGCCGGCGCGCGAATCGAGCCTCGGGCGAGGCCCGCGCGCGTAGCTCATGAAGGTCATCCCGCTGGCCGCCGAGTCTCTCGGCGTCAGATCGATGGCGACGTACGTCGAGGTCGGGCGTACCGGCATCCTGATCGATCCCGGCGCCACCCTGGCGCCGGCACGCTTCGGGCTGCCGCCGAGCGAAGAAGAGTGGCAAGCGCTGCGCCGGGCGAACGATCGCATCTCGGCCTACGCGGCGCGCTCGAGCTTCGTGTTCGTGAGCCACTACCACGAAGACCACTTCCGCTCCGATCCCGCGTCCTACGTCGGACGCATCGTGCTCGCCAAGGACCCGCGGCGGATGGTCAACGGCAGGCAGGCGCAGCGCGGTGAGGCGCTGTGGAAGGCGCTCGACGGCCAGGCCCGCGTGGAGCGGGCCGACGGCGCGCGTCGCCGCGAAGCCGAGCTGGAGCTCTGCGTGTCGCCGCCCTTACCGCACGGGGTCGACGGCACGCCGTTCGGCTCCGTGGTGGCGCTGACCGTCGTCGATCCGGCCGAGCGGGAGCGCTTCGTGTTCGCGTCCGACCTTCAGGGACCTGCCTCCGTGGTGGCCGCCGCCTACCTCATCCAGCAGCGGCCGACGCTTCTCTACGTGTCGGGCCCCGTCTCGTACCTCGAGCGCGACGTCGGCCGCGATGCGATCGAGCGCGCGATCGATCAGCTCATCCGCGTGATGGACGCGACCGGATGCCGGGTGATCATGGATCACCACGCGCTCCGGGACGCCGGATTCGGCGAGCGATTCGTTCGCCTGTGGGAAACCGGGCGTGTCGTGACCGCGGCGGCCCATCTCGGCCTGGATGTGGCGCCGCTCGAGAGCCGACGTAACCGCGCGTGGGCCGCCACGCGCAAGCCCCCGACGAGGGTCCCGCGGCCGCGTGTTAAGATGGACGACCGCACACCGCGCAGGTTCGCGAAAGGGGGGTTCGCGGAGTGAGCGACAGCGACAACAAGGTCGTCAATATCGGCGACGCCGCGCCCGACTTCACCTTGAGGACGATCGGCCTCAAAGAGGTCGGCCTCGCGGAGTTCCGCGGCAAGAACGTGGTGATCCTGTTCTATCCGCTCGACTGGACGCCGGGCTGAAGCGTCTGCATGCCTGCCTTCGACAAGCGCATCAGCGACTTTCAGGCAGCGAATACCCAGGTGCTGGGTATCAGCACTGACAGCCCTTTCAGCCACGACAACTGGGCCCGGTCGGTCGGCATCAGCCATTACCCACTGCTCTCGGACATCCATCGCACTGTTTCCAAGGACTACGGCGTCTACTGGCCCGACTGGAACGCCAACGTCCGCGCGACCTTCATCGTCGACAAGCAGGGGAAGGTGCGATTCATCGAGCGGTACGGGAAGGGCGAGCTACCGGATCCGGACAAGATCCTGGCGGAGATCAAGAAGCTCGCGCCGTAGCGCGTGCCGCGCAGCGCGCTAGGTCGCCGCGGCGTCGTCAGCGGGCCGCGCGCGCCGGCCCTGCTCCGCTTGGCGCTCCCGCGACGTCTCTTCGGCCGGCTTTCCCGCGTAGACACGCGTCGTGAGACCGACGCCGGCCAGCACGAAGAGCGTCCCCACCACGTGCCAGATCCCGATGCGCTCGCCAAGCAGGAGCGGCGCCAGCACGATTCCGATGATCGGTTGCAGGTTCGTGAAAATAGCCGCCTGGCTCGGGCCCACGACTCGCACCGCCTCGTACCACCAGATGTGCGCAACCGCGCCGAGGATGCCCTGATAGAACACGATCGACCACGCGGTCAACGACGCCAGGCGCGGGGCCGGGAACAGCGGCGCCGTGAGCGCGGCGGTCGGCAGGATCAGCATGGTCCCCAGGATGTACGCGGCGGTCGTGGCGAGGAGCGGTGAGTACGTCGCGAGCACGCGCTTGCCGTACACGGTGTAGACGGCCCACGCCGAGAGCGACAGCAAAGTGATGAAATCGCCGGAGTGCAGGTCGGCCGGCTCCAGGATCGCGAACGGGCCGCGCGTGATGACCAGCAGCACGCCGAAGACCGAGGCCGCGACGCCGAGCCACTGCACGCCGGAGAGCCGCTCGCCCAGATAGAAGCGCGCGATCAGCACGACGATCACCGGCGTGGCCGCTTGCAAGATCACCGCGTTGCCCGCCGTGGTGTTGTAGATCGCGAGATACGTGAACTGCATCGAGCCCCAGATACCCGCGGCGCCGAGTATGAGAAACGTGCGGATCGCGTCCGGGCCGAGCCCGCGGATCGTGTCGCTCGAGGAGCGCGCCAGGAGCAGCAGCAGAAAGCACGACGCGGCGGTGCAGCGCACCGCCGCCAGAAAGAACGGCGGGAAGTCGACGAGCGCCAGCTTCGTGGTCGCCGGATAGCTGCCCCACAGCGCCACGCTCAGGAGGAGCGTCACGTAGGCGCGTGTTTGACTCGCTCCGGGCACCTGCCTATCATAGCCCGCGCGTCATGGCCGACTACATCCTCGAGTCGCGCGTGTGGCTCGCCAGGGCGCGACCCGAGGTCTTCGCCTTCTTCGCCGCCGCCGAGAACCTGGTCAAGCTCACGCCGCCGTCCTGGCGCCTCGAGATCGTCGCGGGCCCGCCCGCGCTGTCGAGCAGCGCGGTCCTCGATCTCAAGCTGTCGTGGCTCGGCGTGCCGATGACGTGGCGCGCGTTCATCCGCGAATGGGATCCGCCGTATCGATTCGTCGACGTCCAGGTGCGCGGGCCCTACGCGCGCTGGGAGCACCGCCATCGTTTCCTGGAGGAGCGCGGTGGGACGTGGGTCGAGGACCGCGTGACCTATCGGCTGCCGCTGGGACCGCTGGGGCGCGCGGCCCACGCGCTCGTGGTGCGGCGGCAGATCGCCGCGATGTGGCGCTACCGGACCATGCGCCTGGGCGAGCTCGTCGGGCCGGTCAGCTCGCCGGCAGGGTGATGCCGAGCTTCTCGAGACGGGGCCGCACGCGGTCGGTCAGAAGCCCCAGCCGCGCGAGGTTCG
>DATEMW010000268.1:0-8415 GCA_035275385.1 Candidatus Methylomirabilota bacterium
TGCGGCGGCTGCGTGCCGAGGCCGAGATAGGCCAGGCCCGCCTCGGCCAGGATCGCGATCGGAAAGCTGGTCGTCGCCTGCACGATCAGCGGCGCCAGCGTGTTGGGCAGGATGTGCCGCGCGATCAGCCGCCGATCGCGGGCGCCGAGCGCGCGGGCCGCGACGACGAACTCGCGCGCGCGCAGCTCGAGGAAGCCCGCGCGCGTGAGCCGCGCGAACGCGGGGACGAACGCGATGCCGATGGCCACCATGCTGATCACGATGCCGGGCGCGAACACCGCCGCGAACAGGAGCGCCGAGAGGATCGCCGGAAAGCCCTGGATCGCGTCGACCAGCCGCATGAACGCCTCGTCGATCCACCCGCCGACGTAGCCGCTCGCGATGCCGATCAGGACGCCGATCCCGGCGCCCAGGCCGACCGCGATCACGCCGACGGCGATCGACGTGATGGTGCCGCGCATCACGCGTGAGAGCACGTCGCGCCCGTACTGGTCGGTCCCGAACGGATGGGCGCTCGACGGCCCCTGCAAGCGCCCGGTGATCGACATCGCGAGCGGATCCTCGGGCGTGTACACGAGACTCAGCGCGGCCGTCGCGAGCAGCAACGCGGTGATCGCGACGCCGAGCGTGAACGTCACGTGGCGCAGCGGCCGGCGCCGCGTCAACACGGGCTAGTCATAGCGGATGCGCGGATCGAGAACCGCATACAGCAGATCGACCGCGAAGTTGATGAGCACGATCGTCGACGCGACGAAGAGCGTCACGCCCTGCACGACGGGCAGATCGCGCGCGGTGATGGCCCCGAGCGCCAGACGGCCGATGCCCGGCAGGGCGAACACCGATTCGAGAATGATCGCGCCCGCCATCAGCTGGCCGAGCTGCAGGCCGGCTACGGTCACGATCGGAATCATCGCGTTGCGCAAGGTGTGCTTGGCGATCACCGACAGCTCGTTCACGCCCTTGGCGCGCGCGGTGCGCACGTAGTCCTCGCGCAGCACGTCGAGCACCGACGAGCGCGTGGCGCGCACCAGCACGGCCGTCTGGAAGAGCCCGAGCGCGATCGCCGGCAGCAGCAGGGAGCGCACGCCGGGCCAGAGCCCGCTCGACCAGCCGGCGAAGCCGCCGGACTGCACCCAGCCGAGATGGACCGAGAACAAGAGGATCAGCAGGAGTCCGGCCCAGAAGCCCGGGATCGCGATGCCGATCTGCGAGACGACCATCGCCAGGTAGTCGCCGGCGCGACGATGGCGGCGGGCCGCGTAGAGGCCGAGCGGCAGCGCGGTGACGGCCATGAGCACCGCGGCCATCACGGTGAGCGGCAAGGTCACCGGCAGCCGGCTCACGATCAGGCGCCCGACCGGCACGTCGTACTGGAGCGAGACGCCGAGATCGCCTCGGAGCGCGCGCGTGAGCCACTCGACGTACTGCACCAGAATCGGCCGGTTGAGCCCGAGCGCCTCGCGCAGCCGCGCCGCCGCTTCGGGGCTGCCCTCGGCGCCGATGATCACGAGCGCCGGATCGCCGGGCAGGACACGGACGACGACGAAGACGAGCGCCGACACGAAAAAGAGGGTCGCGACGAACGCCGCGACCCTCCTGAGAATGTACCGCCGCACGCGCTACGCGGAGTCGCCGGCTACTGCTTGGCCCACGAGACCTCGGAGAGATCGTTCACGCCGGCGCCCGCCGGCAGGTCTTTCCAGAGGCCCTGCAGGCCCTTCTTGGTCACGGCCAGCCGGGGATGGATGTAGAGCCAGACGACCGGCGCGTCCTCGACGAGCTTCTTCTGCATCTTCACGTACAGCTCGCGCCGCGCCTTGTCGTCGACGGTCACCTCGGACTCCTGGAACAGCTTCTGGAACTCGGCGCTGTCGTAGCGGAAGTAGTACTTCGGGTTCGCGTAGTTCGCGATGTCCCACGCCTCGGCGTGGCCGATGATCGTCAGATCGTAGTCGGCGTCCTTCCACACGCGCGAGAGCCACTGCCCCCACTCGATCTGCTCGATCTTGATCTTCACGCCGATCTTCTGGAGCTGATCGGCCAGGACCTCGCCGGTCCGCACCGTGTAGTAGTACTGGGGCGCGACCTTGAGCACCGTCTCGAAGCCGTTCGGATACCCCGCCTCGGCCAGGAGCTTCTTGGCCTTCGCGGGGTCGTACGGCATCGCGCCGGACATGTCGACGAAGTACGGGTTGAGCGGGTCGACGTTGGTGCCGAGCACGCGGCCCAGGCCGAACATCGCGCCCTTCACGACGTCCGGCTTGTTGATGCCGTGCGTGATCGCGCGGCGCACGCGCACGTCGCTGAACGGCTTCTTCGAATTGTTCATCGACATGATCACGTCGTTCGTGGTCTCGCCGACGATCACCTGGAAGCGCGAGTCCTTCTGGAGGTCGGGGACGTGCTCGGGGCCGAGGCCGAACATCGAGGCGTCGACGTCGCCCGCCTTGAGCGCGGCCAGCGCTGCGTTCGGGTCCGGGATGAAGCGGTACGTCACCCGGTCGAGCTTCGGCAGGCCCTTGACGTGGTACTCACCGTTCTTCACGAGCACGATGCGGTCGCCGCGCACCCACTCGCTGAGCTTGTAGGGCCCGGTGCCGATCGGCTCGCTCTTGAGCGTCTCGACGGCTTCGCGCGGATAGATGACCGAGCCCTGGCGCGCCATGGTCAAGAGGAAGTTGGCGTTCGTCACCTTGAGCGCGAACGTGATCGTGTAGTCGTCCTTGACGATGATGTCCCCGATGTTCTCGTACTGCTTGACCGCCGGGTGCTTGGTCTCGGGGTTCATCGCCCGGTCGAAGACGAACTTCACGTCGGCCGCCTTCAGCTCGCGCCCGTTGTGGAAGCGCACGCCGCGCTTGAGGAAGAACGTGTAGTTCTTGTTGTCCGACGTGTTCCAGCGCTCGGCGAGCCACGGCACGAGCTTGCCGGAGCGGTCGACCTTCACGAGCGCCTCCTGCACGTTGTAGAAGACGACCGCCGCGGTGGCGGAGGCCGGCGTCGCGGTGAGGTCGAGGCCGGGCGGCTCGGTCGCGGCCTGGAGAACCAGGTTCTGCGCGGGCGCGGCGGCCGGCGCCGCGAACGGGATCAGGGTCAGCGCAACGAGCAGGAGCTTGGCGAGGTGCCGCATCGGACGATCCTCCTAGCGCTTGGACGACGACTTGAAGTACTCGACCGTCCGCCTGAACCCCTCGTCGAAGCCGACCAGGGGCGAGTAGCCTATGAGCCGCTTGGCCTTCGACACGTCCGCGAGCGTGTGCGGCACGTCGCCGGCCCGCGAGGGCGTGTGACGCCGCTCGAGCGTCTTGCCCAGCAGGGCCTCGAGCCGGGCGACGATGTCCAGCAGGCTCACGCGATCGCCGCAGCCGATGTTGAAGACCTCACCCCCCGCGCCCGGCGCCTTCCCGGCGAGGACGTTGGCCTCGACGACGTTGTCGATGTAGGTGAAGTCGCGCGACTGCGTGCCGTCGCCGTGCACCTCGAGCGGCTGGCCGCGAAGCCCCCACTGGATGAAGCGCGCGATGACCGCGGCGTACTGCGACTTCGGGTCCTGGCGCGGGCCGAAGACGTTGAAGTAGCGGAGCCCCACCGTGTCGACGCCGTAGAGACGCGTCCACGCCGCCGCGTACTGCTCACCCGCCGCCTTCGATACGGCGTAGGGTGACACCGGCGCCGGCGGCTGGTCTTCCCGCTTGGGCAATTCCGGGCGGTCGCCGTACACCGACGACGACGACGCGTAGACCACGCGCGGCACCTTGCAGCGTCGGGCGGCCTCGAACACGTGGAGCGTGCCGGTGACGTTGTTCTCGTTGGCCCCCAGCGGATCCTTCACCGAGCGCGGCACCGAGCGCATCGCCGCCTGGTGATAGATGACCTTGGCGCCGCGCGCCGCGCGGAGGAGCACCGGGAGGTTGCGGACGTCGCCGCGGATCACTTCGAGCTGGCGACGGAAGCGCGGCGCGAAGCCGAGGTTGGCGCGGGCACCGGTCGAGAAGTTGTCGAGGACGCGCACGCGGACGCCGTCCGCGAGGAGCCGCTCGACGAGGTGCGAGCCGATGAAGCCCGCGCCGCCCGTCACCAGCGCGAGGTCGGTCACGAAGCGATTGTATCACCCCCCGTCGAGGGCTTGGATGGCCCGACGATCGTGTGATACCTAATGGATGCTGTGCTCTTCAGTTCGCTGGAGTTCCTCGTCCTCTTTCTCCCCGTCGTGCTCGTCGTGGCCCTTCGCTTGCGCGGGCAAGCGCTGCTCCGATGGATCGCGCTGACCAGCGTCGTCTTCTACGCGTTCGCCGGCCACTGGTGGTTCATCGTCCCGATGCTGCTGACGACGTGCGTCGACTACTGGGTCGCGATCCTCATCGAGCGCGAGACGCGGCCCCGCGCGCGCCGCTGGCTCCTGGTCGTGTCGCTCGCCGGCAACCTCGGCCTGCTCGCATATTTCAAGTACTCGGGCCTGATGGCCCGTACGGCCGAGCAGGCGCTGGCACTCCTGGGGCTCGCCGGCTCCGGCGCGTCGGTCGGATGGCTCGAAGTCGTGCTGCCGGCGGGAATCAGCTTCTACACCTTCCAGACGCTCTCCTACATCATCGACGTCTGGCGCGGGCAGACTCGCGCGGTCCGGAACTTCGTGCTGTTCGCCGGCTTCGTCAGCTTCTTTCCGCACCTGGTGGCCGGTCCCCTCACGCGTCACCATCAGCTGATCCCTCAGCTGGCCCGCATCGCGGACACCGGCATCGACCCGCGCTGGAAGGCCGGCATCCTCCTGTTCGCGGTTGGCCTGGCGAAGAAGGTTCTGATCGCCGACCGGCTCGGCAATCTCATCGATCCGCTGCTCGGCCATCCGCTCGAGCTCGACGCGCCCCGAGCGTGGCTGGGGCTTCTCGGGTACGCCTTCCAGATCTACTTCGACTTCAGCGGCTACTCGGACATGGCAATCGGGCTGGGGCGGCTGTTCGGCATCGAGCTGCCGCAGAACTTCAACAGCCCTTACAAGGCGACGTCGCCCAGCGACTTCTGGCGCCGCTGGCACATGACGCTCTCGTTCTGGCTGCGCGACTACCTCTACATCACCCTCGGCGGCAATCGCTGCACGCCCGCGCGACGACGGTTCAACCTGATGGCCACCATGATCCTCGGCGGTCTCTGGCACGGAGCCAACTGGACCTTCGCCGCTTGGGGCACGTGGCACGGCGCGCTGCTCGTGCTCCATCAATCGGTCCCGGCCTGGGAGCGCGTGTCCGCGTTCTGGCAGCGCAACCTCACGTTCCTCCTGGTCACGCTCGGCTGGGTGTTCTTCCGGGCGGAGAGCTTCGCGCACGCGGGCCAGTGGTTCGCGAGCCTTGCCGGTGTCCACGGGCTCGTGGCGCCGTGGACGCAAGAGACGCTCGCGCTCGCGGGCCTCGTCGCGGTGTGCCTCGTGATCGTCCGCGCGTGCCCGAATAGCCTCGAGCTGCCGCTCGAACGGCTGGGCGCCTGGCCGCAGGCCTCGCTCGCGGCCGCTACAGCGGCCTCGGTACTCCTGATGAACTACGGCTCGAAGTTCCTCTACTTCCAGTTCTAGGCCGTGCGCACGTTCCTCGCGACCGTGGCGCTGTTGCTCGCGGGAGTGGTTGCGATCAACGGACTGGCCGCGTGGGAGACGCGTTTGCATGAGCGCCGCGTTCGCGCGGCCGCGGCACGGTTCGGGTCCGACCAGGTGCTGCTGGGCTATCGCGACCGCGACGAGCGCCGCTTTCAGCAGGCGCGACTCACGGTCATCGCGCCGCCGCGTCTGGTCGCCTTCGGGTCGAGCCGGGTGATGCCCGTGTCGGCGGCGATGGTCGCCGCGGCGCCCGGCGACTTCTACAACGCGGGGCTGTCCGCCGGAACCGTGGAGGACTTCATCGTGCTCTGGTCCGTGCTCGAACGGCGGAGGCCGCTGCCCAAAACGGCGCTCTTCTCCATCGACAGCTGGACCTTCAACCTGGGCCACCCGCAAATGCACTGGCTGGAGTGGGCCGACGAGCTCAACCGCTTCGTCGACGGCACGCGCGGGCGCGGGGTCTCGTTCGGCTCCGTCGTCGACGACGCGGTGTACCGCTGGTATCAGGGCAAGGAGCTCCTCTCGTACACGGTCTTCAAGAGCTCGCTCCGCGAGTTCAACCGGCTCCGCGTCGGCCGCAAGCCGCGTGGCGCCGAGGTGGTCGAGTCGCTCGAGCGCGATCTCGTGCCGGAGGGCGAGGCCGTTGGGGTGCGCGCGCTACGGGCCGACGGCAGTATCGGCTACGAGCGCGCGTACCTGGATCAGAGCGAGAGCGCGGTCCGCGAGGAGGCCGCGCGCTACGCGCGTGTCCATCGAGGCAACATGGGGAACTTCGAGTGGAACGCCGAGCGCGCCGCGCGGCTCGAGCTTCTGTGGCGCGACATGCGCCGTCGAGGCGTCGCGCTCATCGCGTACCAGCCGCCCTATCATCCCGTCGTGTGGCGCGAGCTCAACCGCGACGCCGCCACGCGAGCCGCGTTAGCGGCGACGGACAGCTTCCTGACGACGCTCGCGCAGAGGCTGGGCGTCCGCTTCCAGAACTTCACCGATCCGGCCTCGGTACCGTGCACCGAAGCCGAGTTCCTCGACGGCAGCCACGCGCGCGACAGCTGCTTGAGCCGCATCGTCGGCCGCCTGCTCCGCTGAGCTCACCGGTCTCTCCGCCCGTTTCCTTAACGCGGGCGGCGGGCTGGCGCGCCGCGCTCGGGCCGTGCGGCGGCCGCGGCGCGGTACACGTCCGCGGTCTTGGCGACCATCGACTGGACCGTGAACTCCTTCAGCACGCGCTTGCGTCCGGCCTGCCCCATCTGGCGGCGGCGCTGGCGATCGTCGAGCAGCGACGCGATGGCGGTCGACAGAGCCGTCTCGTCGTCGGGGGGCACGAGCAATCCGGTCGTGCCGTCATCGACGACGTCCTGGTGCCCGGGGACATTCGTGGCGACCACGGCAAGCCCCGACGCCATCGCCTCCAGTAGAGCCAGGGGCAAGCCCTCTTTGGCCGAGGCGCTGACATAGAGGTCACAGCTCGCGTAGAGATTCGTGGTCCACCCGAGCGCGCCGGGGACGACGCGGACGTTCGCGTGCCCGGCGAGCCGATCCTTTTCCGGGCCCTCGCCGGCCAGAAGAAGCGCGACGTTCGGATGGCGCTGCGCCACGCGCGCCACCGCCCGGACGAGAAGATCGTGTCGTTTGATCGGATCGAAGCGCGCGACGCAGCCGAGCACCTGCGTTTCGGCCCCGAGTTCGAGCTCGTCCTTTGCCTTGACGGGACGGGCGGCCAGCTCGTCGACGTCGATGCCGTTCACGATGACCGCGCTCCGACCGGGTTGCGCCACACCCAGCCGTAACGCTTCGTCGTCCTGCGTTCGGGAGACGTTGATCACCGTGTGCGTCACGCCGGCCAGCCAGCGCTCGAGAGCCAGATAGCCGCGCTGGCCCACGCGCGAGTAGCTCTCGTAATGGATGCCGTGGAACGTGTGGACCGCCGGCACCGCGGCCAACCACGCCGCCAGCCGCCCGTAGAGACCGGCGCCCTTGCCATGCGTGTGCACCACGTCGGCCCGCACGTCGCGGATGAGCCGTTCGACCGCGCGGAGTGTCCGCGGAAACGCGCCGAGCCGGTCGACCGCCACGCCGACCAACTCGATGCCGCGCGTATGCAGATCCACGGCGAACCGCGAATCCGGCGGGCCGGCGACCGAGACGCGAAACTCTTCGGCCGGAAGATGTCGAACGAGATCGAGCACCTGGCGCGGCCCGCCGCCGAGCGTGGTGGCGGTCAGGAGCTCGAGCACGCGGATCACGTATCTATACTAGCCTTCGCCGTCGCAAAACTGGTTGACGTCCACGCGCCGCGGGTCGATGATCCTTCATCGCGATGAGCTCCATCGACTGCACGTTCGAAGATCCCGTCGACCTCTGAGCCCAGGAGAGCACCGATGGCGTCCCCAGCGTTCGTTGCAGGCGACTTCAGGGTTTTCGACGTGCAGGGATTCAAGCAGCGTATGACCGAGATCAAGGGTCGTGTCCGGCCCAAGCTCAACGCGTTCGGCGACAGCCTCAGGCCCTCGGTCGGCCGCTCGGTCGGGGGCCCGGTCTTCGCGCACGTCGCCCAGCACGCCCGCCGCACCGTGAACGCTCCCGACGATACCTGGGTCGCGTTCGGTCCCGACGCCCGGGGATACAAGAAGCACAGCCACTTCAAGATCGCCGTGTCGCGGACCACCGTGCGCTTCTTGTTCGAAGTCGGCCCCGAGCACGCCGACAAGCGGCGCTGGGCCTCGGCGTGGAAGAAGAACGCGCCGAAGGTCGGGCCGGTGCTGCGCCGCGTGAAGCACCTGGCCTGGTTCAAGAACGAGCACGACGAGGAGCCGGCGGCGCCGCTCGCGGAT
>DATEMW010000269.1:0-14280 GCA_035275385.1 Candidatus Methylomirabilota bacterium
CGTGTGGATCGCCGCGAGCTCCGAGATCGCGTACTCGGCTCCCGCCAGCCAGTCACGCCGATGGTCCGCGATGTACTGGGCGCCGAACTCGCTGCCGGCCTCCTCGTCGGCGGTCGCCAGGAACACCAGATCGCGCTTGAGCGGCACCCGGGCGCGCTTGAGGGCGAGCATCGCGGCCAGGTGCAGGATGCCCGTCGACTTCATGTCGATCGCGCCCCGGCCGTAAAGGTAGCCATTGGCGATCGCGCCGCCGAACGGATCGACGGTCCAGTAGCGCCGATCGGCGTAGACGACGTCGATGTGGTGGTGCAGCACGATCCCGCCGAGCGAGCCGTCACCGGCGAGCTTCGCGCGCAGGCTGGCGCGGCCCGGCGCGGCCTCGATCGTCTCGCTCTCGATCCCGTCGCGGGCCAGCACCTCGGCGAGGAATCGCGTGCCGGCGATCTCGTTACCGGGCGGGTTCGTCGTGTCGATCATCAGATAGCGGCGCAGCAGGTCGACCGTCTCGTCGCCGAGCGCTGCCCAGTCGATCATTGGCTTTCGGCCTCCGGGTTCATCGCGCGCACGTCGCCGAGCTCCCAGCGCGCCATGTGGCAGTAGAGGTCGAGCAGCTGCATCGTGCGCTCGATGGCGGGGTTGTCGCTGGCTTGTCTGAGCTCTTGCACGCGCGTTTGGAGCTCGCGCAGGCGCTCGAGCGTCTCCTCGCGCGTCATGCCTGGCCCCTGCCCGCGAGCTGCCAGCGGTGTCCCGCCGGCCGGTGATCGAAGAAGCGTTTGGCCTTGAGCTCGTAGCGCGGCAGGCTGCCGGGCGCCTGCACCGTGACGTCGATCGAGACGCCGATGACCGACTTGAACACGCCCGCGGCGTCGCGCCCGATGTCGGCGTAGCGCGTGCCGTCGACGTCGGAGCGCGCCTCGGCTTTCACGGTCACGAAGTCGTTGGCCGCGTCGCGATCGACGTGGACTTCGTAGTGCTCGGACAGGCCGGACACCCGATGCAGCAACGCTTCGACCGCCGCCGGGTAGACGTTGACGCCCTTCACGATGATCATGTGATCGGTGCGTCCGAGCACGCCACCCGGATAGTAGAGCCACGTCGATCCGCAGCCGCACGGCTGATCCGTCCAGCGCACCAGGTCGTGCGTGCGGTACTTGATCAGCGGCTGACCATCCTGGATGTAGCTCGTGACGATGTGCTCGCCGACCTCGCCGTACGGCACGGGATTGCCCGATTCGTCGACGACGAGCGCGTGATACCAGTCCTCACAGAGATGGTTGCCTTCCTGGAGCGGGCAGCCGGGATTCGTCGGGCCGATCTCTGCGATGCCGTAGAGCTCGTAGCATCTGGCGCCCCAGAGCGCCTCGATCGCGTGGCGCGTGGCGGGGATGCTGCCGCCGGGCTCGCCCGACACGATCACGGTCGAGATCGACGTCTTCGCGAGATCGACGCCCATCTCGCGGGCCGTCTCACCGAGGTAGAGCGCGTACGTGGGCGTCGCCAGCATGACGTCCGGACGATACTGCTCGATCTGGCGAAGCCGCGCCTTGCTGTCGAGCCCGCCGCCGGAGACGACGGTGGCCCCGAGCCGGCGCACACCCATGTACGCCGACCAGAACGCGGCGAAGATGCCCCAGTTGAACGGAAAGTAGAACGAGTGGCGCGCGCGAATCCCCGTCGCCCAGTAGAGGTAGACCCACGACTCGCCCCATAGCTCGGCCGAGTGGTACGTGAGCGGGATGTGGAGCGGCGCGCCGGTCGAGCCCGAGGTCGCGAAGCGCTGATGGAAGAAATCTTCCGAGATCGCCAGCGCATCGCCGAAGGGCGGGCTCACCGCCTGCGCGTCGAGGATCTCCTTCTTGTCGATGAAGGGCACACGCTTGATGAAATCGTCCATCGTGCGGACCTGCGCGGGCTTGACCTTGTGGCGGTCGAGGAGCTTTCGGTACATCGGGCTCTTGGCGTAGGCGTACTCGATCGCGGTCTGGAGCTTTCGCAGATGGAGCCGATCGAGATCGGCGCGCGCCATCGTTTGCGTGTACGGGTTCCAGAACTTCTGGGCCTCGACCGCCGGCTTGTAGAGTTTCACGCGCCGCGCCCGGTGATCTCGGCGCGGACTTGCTTGGCGCCGGCGACGAGGGCCTGGAGCTTTGCAAACGCCAGGTGGCGCGGCAGGCGCGCCAGCCCGCAGTCCGGATTGATCCACAGGCGCTCCGCGGGCACGCTCTCGAGCAGCCGCCGTATGCGTCGGGCGACCAGCTCGGGGCTTTCGACGTAGAAGTTCTTGAGGTCGAGCACGCCGGCGCCGAGCTCTTTTCCGCAGTCGAATTCCCGCCACAGGTCGCTCTCCGCCATCTCGCGGTTGGCGAACTCGAACACGAGCTGATCCGCCGAGGCGCTCGAGATCGCGGGAAACAGCGGCCGGTAGCTGCGCTCGCCGAAGCCGAAGCCGTCGAGCGTGCCGAAGCAGATATGCCAGAAGCGCCGCGTGACGGCGACGCCGTCGAAGCAGCGGTCGTAGAGCTCGACCAGGCGCTTGCCCTCCATCATGAAGCTCTGATAGACGTCGTCGATCTGCAGATTATCGCCGCCGGCGGCGGCGAGCGCGCGGAGCTCCCGGTTGATGATCGTCGCCAGATCCGCGGCGATCTCGAATCGGTCGCGATAGGGTCCGCCCTTGGTCACCTGCGTCGCGAGGGTCAGCGGCCCGGGCAGCGTGATCTTGAACGGGCGCGTCGCCACCTGCTTCAGGTACGTGAGCTCGGGCAGGACGCCGAGGCCGTCGGGCGCCGAGATGCGCTCGAGAGGCTCGTAGAACACGTGGCCGTCGTACGAGAGGACGCCGACCTTTCGTCGCGGCTCGATCGGCTTGAGCCCGTGGAAATATTTGAAGATCGAGACGATGAACCCCTGGCGCCGCATCTCCCCGTCGGAGATCAGATCGATGCCCGCGCGCTCCTGATCGCGCACGGCGGTCGCGACCGCGTCGTTCTCGGTCTCGGCGACGTCCATGCGGCCGAAGCCGCCCGCTTCGATCTTCTCCCACGCCGCCCAGAGCCAGGCCGGGATCGCGTAGCTGCCGACGACGGTCGTGGGAAGGATCGGCAGCGTCGAGACGGTCAACGGGCTACTCGGAGAGCGTGAAGACGCCCTTTTTGACCGTGAGCGCCCAGATCTGTCCGACGTTCACGCCCGCTTCGTTCATCGTGACGGCGCCGATGGCGCCGTCGTAGCTCTTGAGACCCGCCCAGCACTTCGCGAGGCGGTCGCGATCGCTCTCGAGATCGTCGGGCTTGTTGGTGACACCCGTCGTCTCGATGCACGTCTTGGCGATGAAGAGCTGGTCGTACATGGCGGGGCCCGACGAGTTCGGGCGCTTGCCGCCGGAGCGCTCGAGGAACTTCTTCACGAAGGTCTGCATGCGCGGAATCGGGCGCTCATTCCAGGCGTACGTCGTCGTGTACCAGCCCTCGACGGCGTCGCCGCCGAGCGTGACCAGATCGGGCGTGGCGGTGGCGACGCCGCCCTGGATCGGTCCCTTGAAGCCCTGCTTGCGCGCCTCCTTGGCGATCAGCGCAGCCTCGCGCGAGGCCGAGCCGAGGAAGAGCATGTCCGGCTGCTTGGCGAGCGCGCGCGTGACCTGGGCGCTGAAGTCCAGATCGCCCGTCTGGAACGTGATCGAGTCGAGCAGCTCGACGTTCGCGGCCTGGAAGGTGGGCGGCATCACCACGGTCGCCTCGGCCTTCGAGATCGCGTCGGCCTGGTTGTAGAGCACCGTCGCCTTCTTGACCTCCGGATGGTGCTTGCGAAGGGCGGTGAGACCCGTGCCGAGCGCCCGGGCAGCGCCCGGGTTCATCGTGTACGCCCACGGGCGGAACTTGTCGGTGAGGCCTGGCGCCGCCGCGGTCGGCGAGACGATCGGGATCTTGAGGCTGGCCGACAGCGGGTACATGACGCCGCCGCTCGAGCTCGAGATCGAGCCGTGGATCATCAGCACGCGATCGGTCTGGGCCAGGCGCCGCGTGAGGGTCACGGACTCCTTCGGGTCGCCCCGGTCGTCCACCGTGACGAGCTCGAGCGGAAGCCCGCCGATGCCGCCGGCGGCGTTGATCTCGTCGCGCGCGATCTCGGCGCCGATCAACCCGTGCTGGCCCCAGTCCACGAAGATGCCGGCCTGCGGCATGATGACGCCGAGCCGCACCTTGTCGCCGGCCAGCTTCGCGCCGACCGCCGGCGTCACCACGCTTGCCGTCAGCAGCGCGACGAGCGCTATCCCGATCCATCCACGCCGCATCCGGATCATGCCGACTCCTTTGAGTTATTCATAAGCGCGCCTCGGCCGGCGGGGCCCCAGCCCCGCGACGGCCTGCAGCGCGCACCGCCTGCTCACGCCAAGGACAGCGCGAGCTGATCAAGCTCGGTGATGTGCATCTCGCGCCCCATGCCCCAGCGCTCGATCGCCGCCATGACCTCCGCGAGCTTCTCGGCGGGATACGGCGCGAAGACGAAGCGCTCCCCGGCGCCCCAGCGCTCGACGCGCCAGGCGCGATCGGCGAACTCCGGCGGGATGCACTTGGTCCACAGCGGCAGGTAGCGCGCGAGATCGGTCTCGATCGCCTGATCGGCGCGCGCCAGCGCCGTGAAGTAGCGGCGCAGCACGTCGCGGTCGCTCGACTCGTCCACCCACCAGAGCGTGTTGAACTCGCCGCCGAGGATCTTGCGCAAGCCGAGCTCCTCGGCCATGTAGATCTGCGGGTCGAGCAAGCTCGCCGCCTCGACTTCACCCTTCAAGAGCGCGTCGAGCCGACGACCGAAGCCGCCGACCGGCTCGATCTTGATCTCGTCGAGCGGCAGATAGCGCTCGAGCCGGTAGGGCACGTTGTAGTGGCTGCCCGCCATCAAGCCGACGGCAATGGGCACGCGGGCCAGGTCCTCGGGCTTATGGATATGTGAGTCCGGCCGTACGAAGATCGCGTGGCGCGCGACGCCATAGGCGTCGGGCACGAACTTGCCCATCCCCGCGCCCGCGTTGCACACGCTGCCCCACGCGCACGCGTTGCCGATGGCCTGCGTGCCCTGGAGAAACGGCTGATCCTGAGGGCGCGCCTTGTAGCCTCCGGTCCAACCCTTCATCTGGCCGAGGTAGACGTCCCACATCACCTCGGGATCGAGGCCTTCGTCGCGAAAGAATCCGGCCTCGAACGCGATCCACTCGTGCAGGCGCATTCCGGTAGGGAAGATGCGGATTTTCGTCGGGCCGTCCATCGGTTGGGCGACGGTAATACGACGGACCAAGGCGTGTCAAATCGAGGTGATATCATCGCGCACAATGTTCGCCCAGCAGCTCGTCAACGGGCTGATGCTCGGCGGCGCCTATGCCCTGGTCGCGATCGGTTACACGCTCATCTTCGGCGTGCTGAACCTGCTCCACCTGGCCCACGGTGAGGTCTTCATGGTCGGCGCGTACGTCGGGCTGGCGCTGGCCCTCGCCGGCTTCTCGCCGTGGGTCGTCCTGGCCGGCGCGATGCTCGGGGCGGCCACGCTCGGCGTCCTGGTCGAGCGCGTCGCGTTTCGGCCCGTGCGCAACCGCGGGAGCCACGTCACGCCGCTGATCACGACGATCGCGGTCGGGCTCGTGCTGCAACACGTGGTCGTGAAGATCTTCGGGGCCGAGCCCGTCGCCTTCCCGGCGCCGTTCGCGGCGGCGGCCATGACGATCGGCCCGGTCACGCTCACGACGCTTCAGCTGCTGATCCTCGGCACGTCGCTGGCGCTGATGGCGCTGCTCGAGCTCGTGCTGCGCGCGACGCCGACCGGCATGGCGATCCGCGCCACTGCCGAGAACCAGACGGTGGCGGGGCTCATGGGGATCAACGTCTCGCTCGCGATCGTGGCCACGTTCGCCATCGCCTCGGCGCTCGCCGGGGCGGCCGGCGTCCTGCTCGCCTGGAACTTCACCGGGCTGAGCCCGTTCTTCGGCGTCAAGGTGGGGCTGAAGGGGCTGGCGATCATGCTGCTCGGCGGGCTCGGCAACGTCACCGGCGCGATGCTCGGCGGCCTGATCGTCGGCGTCGTCGAGGTGATGAGCGTCGCGTATCTGGCCTCGTCGTACCGCGACGCGTTCGCCTTCGCGGTGATGATCCTCATATTGATGCTGCGCCCGACCGGACTGCTCGGCGCTCGTCTGCAGACGGGCTGAGGCCGGCGTGCTCTCGGATCACACCGTCTCGATCCTGATCTTCGCGGGGATCGACGTCATCATGGCGCTCTCGTTCTATCTGCCGGCCTCGGCGGGACAGCTGTCGGCGGGTCAGGGCGGGTTCATGGCGCTCGGCGCGTACACGGCGGCGTATCTCACCGTGCAGTACGGCGTGCCGTTCCCGATTGCCCTCGCCGCCGGCGGCATGATCGGCGGCCTCGTCGGGCTTGCGGTCGGATTTCCCGCGCTCCGCTTACGCGGACTCTATCTGGTGCTGGTCACGTTCGGCTTCGGCGAGATGGTGCGCGTGCTGTTCCTCAACGCGCCGGCGTTCGGCGGGCCCGGCGGATTCGCCGGCATTCCGCCGGCGACCACCGTGTGGCACGTGCTCGGGCTCTTGATCGTGCTCGTCTATTTCTTCACCCGCCTCAGCGGCTCGCGCATGGGGCGCGCGTTCGCCGCGCTCCGCGACGACGAGGCGGCCGCCGAGGCGATGGGCGTGAACTCGACCTACGTGAAGCTCGCGGCGTTCACGGCCGGCGGCGTGATCGCCGGCCTCGGCGGCGCGCTGTACGCGCACTACACGCTGTTCATCGACCCGGAGGCCTTCGGCGTCGGCCGCTCGCTGTTCGTGATGCTCTACGCGGTCTTCGGCGGTCTCGCGAGCTTCTGGGGCGCCGTCGTGGGCGCGAGCATCCTCTCGGTCTTGCCGGAGCTGTTGCGCTGGGTGAAGGACTGGCGCGAGATCTTCTACGGCGTGCTGGTCCTGGTCATGATGCTCGTGCGGCCGCAAGGCTTGCTCGATCCGGCCCTGCTGGCCCGGCTCTCGCTGCGCGGTGAGCGCGTCGCTGCTCGCGGTTGACGGGCTGACCCGCACCTTCGGGAGCCTCGTCGTGCTCTCGAAGCTCGATCTCACGGTCGAGGCCGGGCAGATTCACGCGATCATCGGCCCGAACGGCGCGGGCAAGACGACGTTCTTCAATCTGGTAACGGGCGCGCTCGCCGCCGATTCCGGTCACATCAGCTTTGACGGCCGCCAGATCGACGGCCTGCCCGCCTATCGCCGCACCGCGCTCGGGATCTGCCGCACGTTCCAGAACATCCGGCTCTTCGGCTCGATGACCGTCCTCGACAACGTGCTCCTCGGCCTGCACTGCCGGACGCACGGCGGCCTTCTGTTCCCACTGCTCGGCGTGCCGTTCAGGCCGGCGAAAGCCGAGGCGCTCGCGCGCGAGCGCGCCCACGAGATCCTGGAGCTGGTCGGGCTCGCCTTGCGGGCCCGCCAGGCGGCGATCGAGCTGCCGTACGGCGAGCAGCGCCGGCTCGAGATCGCGCGCGCCCTCGCCAGTGCGCCCAAGCTGCTCCTGCTCGACGAGCCGTCGGCCGGGATGAACACGCAGGAGACGCTCGAGCTCGAAGTGCTGATCGAGCAGGTCAACCGCCGCGGCGTGACGATCTTGCTGATCGAGCACAAGATGTCGCTCGTGATGAAGCTCTCGCGCACTGTCACCGTGCTCAACTTCGGGCAAAAGATTGCTGAGGGACCGCCGGCGCTCGTCCAGCGCGATCCGCGCGTCGTCGAGGCTTATCTTGGCACCGAATAGCGCTGGGCGTGCGCGGGAGGCGAGCCCACTGCTCGAGGTCGACGAGCTGCATGTGAGTTATGGCCGGATTCGGGCTTTGCAGGGGGTGAGTCTGGCGGTGCCGGAAGGGTCGGTGGTGGCGTTGATCGGGGCGAATGGGGCTGGGAAATCGACCTTGCTGCGGGCGATCTCGGGGATCGTGCGGCCGCGGCGTGGCGCCGTGCGCTTTCTCGGAGAAGACCTGGTCGGCTTGCCGGTGCACCAGATCGTGCGGCGACGGGTCGTGCACGTGCCCGAGGGACGCGGGATGCTCGCTCGTATGACCGTGCTCGAGAATCTCCGGATCGGTGGCTTCGCGCGGCGAGGCGGCGCCGACAAGGCGCGCGAGCTGGAGCGCGTGTTCGCGCTGTTTCCCGTGCTTCAGCAGCGGCGCGGCCAGCTTGCAGGAAGTCTCAGCGGCGGTGAGCAGCAGATGCTCGCGATCGGACGCGCGATGATGGCGGGCCCGCGCCTTCTGATGCTCGACGAGCCGTCGCTCGGGCTGGCGCCGCTGATCGTGCGCGAGATCTTCCGGATCATCCCGCGGCTCACCGCTGAAGGCACTGCGGTGCTGCTGGTCGAGCAGAACGCGCGGATGGCGCTCCAGTGCGCCGCGCACGCGTACGTGCTGCAGACCGGCCAGGTCGTTCTCTCGGGCCCGGCGGCGGATCTGCTCGCCAACCCGGAAGTCCAGCGCGCCTATCTCGGCGCGGGCGCCGCATCGTGACGTCGATGGCGGTCTCGTAGCCGGAGAGCACGATGCCGGACCTGGCGTTCCTCGCGTTCCTCATCGCCGACGGGGCGCTGGCCGGCTCGATCTACGCGCTGGTCGCGCTGGCCTTCGTGGTCGTCTACAAGGCCTCGCGCATGATGAACTTCGCGGTCGGCGAATGGACGATGCTCGGCGCGCGCACGACCGCCGCGGCGAGCCATACGCTCGGCCTGGGGCTCGCCGGCGCGATCGCTGTGGGCTCGGCGGCGATGGTCGGGCTGGCGCTCTTCTTCAACCGGGTCGTGCTGCGCCCGCTGATCTCCCGCTCGCTCCTTTCGCTGATCATGCTCACGATCGGCGTCGGCATGGTCATGCGCGCGTCGGCCACGGTCGTCTTCGCCGGGATTCCGCCGCGGGTCGCCTCGCCCTTTCCGATCGAACCGTTCGTCGTGGCAGGGCTGCCGGTATCGCTCGACAAGATCGCCGCGGCCGCGATCGCGGCGGCCTGCATCGTGGCGCTCAGCTGGTTCTTTCACGGCAGCCGCACCGGGCTCGCATTGCGCGCGATGGCGAGCGATCAGCAGGTCGCGCTCGCGGTCGGGATCGACCTGCACCGGCACTTCGCGATCACCTGGGGTCTGGTAGGCGTCCTGTCGGTTCTCGCCGGCACACTGTGGGGCTTTGTTTCCGGCGGCGGGTTCGGGATCGAGCTGCTTGGCTTCAAGGTGTTTCCGATCGTGATCCTCGGCGGCCTCGACAGTCTTCCGGGGACCATCATCGCCGCCTTCGCCGTCGGGATCCTGGAGTCAGTGCTGGCGGGCTACCTCGATCCGATCGTGGGCGGCGGGTTCAGCCACGTCGCGTCTTACGTGATGCTGATCGCGACGTTGTTCGTGCGGCCGTGGGGGCTCTTCGGACGGCCGGACGTCGAGCGGGTGTAGGCCGGCGGGCCGGCCTCAGGTCTCGTAGACGCGATAGCCGCGCGCGTCGCTCGTGCCGCCGTCCTTGTAGTTGACGATCCGCTTGGGCGAGCTGTGCGTGCCGAGCAGGCGCAGCACCTCGTCGCCGACCACGCGGAAGCTGTGTGGCACCTCGGGCGGGATCGCGATCGTGTCGCCCTTGCGGAGCGTCACGCGGGAGTCTTCGCGGCCGTCCACCCACGCCTCGGCCACGCCGTCCAGGATGTGCAGCACTTCCATGTACGGATGCGAATGGACGGGCGCCACGTAGCCGGGCTGCGAGGTCTGGATGCCCTGCCGGATCGGCGTGGTCCCTTCGTCGTCGCCGAGAATCAGCTGGTAGACGGCGTCGGGCCCGAACTTGACGACGTCGGTCTCGTCGAGGCGAACGACTTTCAGCTCGTCCATTGATCCCTCCATGTCGCTGCCCGGAGTCTCGCCCAGATGGGGAGGCAGCGCAAGCTATGACATGATAGGCGCATGCGGCTAACTGCCGAAATCCTGAAGGCCAAGGCGCGCGAGCTCGGCGCCGATGGCGTCGGGATCGCCGACGCCGCGGTGCTCAACGCGCATCCGCCCGATCCAGCCTATCCCCAGATCCCGGTACGCGTCTCGCCCGAGATCCGAAGCTGCGTCGCGTTCTTCAAGCGCATCCCGGCCGGGGCCTTCCGCGCGCGCGACAACGCGTGCATCCATCACGTGGATCAGCTGGTGCTGCGCGAGATGGATCGCGTCGGCTATCGGATCGCGCGCTTCATCGAAGAGCACGACCACTGGGCGTTTCAGACCGCGGCGCAGGAGACCGTCTGGGAGATGAAGAGCGCGAGCTACGGCTACCTCTCGACGCGGCACGTGGCGATCGAGGCCGGTCTCGGCACGATCGGCTTCGAGCTCAACTTGCTGACGAAGGAAGCCGGCCCGCGCTGTTACACGACCGTGGTGCTCACCGACGCGGAGCTGGAGCCGGACGGCAAGCTGACCGAGCAGCTCTGCATCGGCGAGCCGTGCTCTCGCTGCCTCTACTCGTGCCCGCCGGACGCCGTCCAGCACTGGGGGCTCGACAAGCGCCGCTGCGCCACGTTCGCGCAGGAATTCGGCTTCTCGACCATCTTGCGCGTCTTCAGCGGCTTCGTCGGCGCCGGCGGCGGCGCGGCGAAGCTCGACGCGCTCGCCGGCCACGAGTGGTTCGGAATCTGGCAAGGCCTGCTTCGCGTCGTCGGCGCCTTCGGCGACTGTCCGCGCTGCCTCGCGGTGTGTCCCGTGGGCGAGGACTACAACCAGTTCCTGAAGGACGCGCAGCGAGAGATCCCCGAGAAGACCGACGAAAAGGTTGCGCGTGCCCGACAGCTGCTCGGCATCAGAAAGCGCGGCGAGCCGATCCGCGGCATGGCCGACGGCCGGGTGCGCTGGATCGGCGAGGACGGCTATCGCCCTCCATCCCGCCGCGCGGGAACTCCCGCGTGAGCCTCACGACGGCGGAGGTCAAAGCCAAGGCGAAGGCGCTCGGCGCCGATCTGGTCGGCATCGCGCGCGGCGACGTGCTCGATCGCCATCCGCCCGATCCCGCGCGGCCGCAGACACCGAGCCGCATCACGCCCGACGACTCGAAGTCGGTCGTGATCCTGGCGCGCAAGCTCCTCACCGGGCTCAACCGGCTGCGCGGCCACGACGACCGGCACAAGCAGTACTCGACCGAGCTCGTGCTGACCGACCTCGAGGAGATCGAGCTCAAGCTCGTCTATTTCCTGGAGGACGCCGGCTTCCCGTCGATCACGGTGCCGCCGGTGCATTTCGATCCGCGTCATTACGATCCCAAGGGCGACACGCGTGGGCCGCTGTCGCTCGCTCACGCCGCGGTCGAAGCCGGCCTCGGCACGCTCGGGCTGAACCTGATGCTGCTGACACCCGAATACGGCCCGCGCGTGATGCTGGGCGCCGTGCTCACGAGCGCCGAGCTCGAGCCGGACCGTCCGCTGGCCGAGCCTTTGTGCCAGGGCGAAGCATGCGGGCGCTGCCTACTCGCCTGCCCGGCCGACGCGATCGGCCAGTGGACGCTCGACAAGGAGCGCTGTTCACCACTCGCCTCGCCGTACGGGTTCACCTACCTGATGGGCCACGTCGAGCGCCTGGTGAAGGCGCCGCCCGACGAGCAGCAGGCGCTCCTGAAGTCGAAGGAGTCCTTCATGAGCTGGCAGTCGATCCTGCGCGGCGTGGGCGTGTATTCCGGCTGCACGCGCTGTGTGGACGTCTGTCCGGTCGGGCGCGACTACGACACGCACCTGCGCGACGCGCAAGACACGATCGCTGAGCGCACGCCTGAGAAAGAGCGCCGCCTGGCTGAAATGGCGCGCCGGCGCGAGTCAGGCGACCCGGGGCCGCACTTCGCGCGCTCGGCGCGCTGGATCAGCGGTATCCGATCGGGGACGCTGAGCGACTAGAAATCGCGTGCTAGGATCGTCGACGATGGCGCTGACGTACGTCGCAGGAACGGTATTCCGATCGGGGCGACGCCGGCGCCCAATGTCAGTTCGCTTCCTTGTCGACACCGGCGCTGTCTACACCGTGCTTCCCGAGAGCGTCTGGCGCGGCCTGGGACTCAAAGGTGATCGTGTCGCCGAGTTCACATTGGCGGACGGCACGGCTATTCGTCGCGACGTGTCGGAATGCCGCATTCAGGTGGAAGGACGCAGTGCCACATCTCCGGTGGTACTCGGAGGGCCCACCGACGCGCCGCTGCTCGGTGCAGTGACGCTCGAGACACTCGGGCTCATGGTGAATCCGCTCACCCGCGAGCTTCTCCCGATGCGCTTGCTGCTGTTCGGTATGACCGACACGCCATTCTTCGTCGGCGCCCGTACTGTCCTAGCCGCCCGCAGTTACCCGTCCGTGCAAGTCTGCGCTGGGTGTCACGCCCGCGACGCGCCTGTGTTTCGAAACACGGCGGAATGATTGGCCCTGCCTAGTGGCACTCCCCTTGCACCCTCAGACAGTCAACGCTTCACGTCGAGTGCTGAGGAGGCACAGCATGCCGAAGAGCAGATCCTTGATCCTCGGTGTCGCGCTGGCGATCGGCGGTTTCTCAGCGGTCGCCGCAAATGCAGGACAGGTGAACGTGGGCGTCAACATCGGTGTACCCGCGCCACCGCCGATCCTGCTGCCGGCGCCGCCGCGGGTGGTCGTCGTACCCAACAGTCCCGTCTCGTATGCGCCGAGCGTCGACTACAATCTCTTCGTCTACGGCGGTCGCTACTACTCGTTCCATCAGGGCTCGTGGTTCTACGCCAGCAGCCACAGCGGCCCGTGGACGTTCATGCCGACCGAGCGCGTGCCGCGGCCGGTGGTCGGTGTGCCAGTGACCTACTACAAGGTTCCGCCCGGCCAGGCCAAGAAGATGGCCAATGCTCCGGGAGCTCCCGCTCGCGGGTGTCCGCCCGGGCTCGCCAAGCAGGGCCGCTGCTAGTCGCTCAGCATTTTGCTCGGACGCGCCTTCAGCCTCGCGTTCTGTAGCGGCTGAAGGCGCGTTCGCTGCTTACGCGAACGGATCGTCCTCCGCGCCCTCGCGCCACACGTACTCCATGTTCCTGGCCGAGGTGAGCGCCATCTCACGCCCGTGCAGTCGCGCGATGAGCGACAGCGCCATGTCGATGCCGGCCGAGACGCCCGACGACGTCAGCACGTTGCCGTCGTCGACCCAGCGCGCTTTGCGCTTCCAGAGGACGCGGGGGCCCTGCTGGGTCACCCAGTCCCAGGCGATCTTGTTCGACGTCGCCGGACGGCCGTCGAGCAGGCCGGTCTTGGCGAGCAGCGCCGAGCCGGTGCACACGGTGGTCGTGATCCGGGCGCGATGGCTCGCGGCCGCGAGGCGGTCGAGGAACTTCTGGTCCGCGACGGCCTTGCGGGAGCCGAAACCGCCCGGGATCAACAAGATGTCGTAGTCGGGAGCGTTGTCGAAGCTGTACTCCGCCCAGGTCGCCGGCCCTTCGCCGGCCTTGACCTTTCCGGCCTCGCTCGCCATCGAGAAGATCTCGAACAGCGCACGCCGTTTGCCGTCTGGCTCGAGGATGCGGCACGACGCGAAAGCCTGGACGGGGCCGTAGACGTCCAGGACCGTGAAGCCATCGAACAGCGCGACCGCGACACGCTGCAGGGCCGGAACCGTGCTCATGCGATGTCTCCCAGGAGTGGGACCTTCGCCTTGGCGTAGGTCAGCTTTTCGGTGATGCGGCCGTTCACGACGTGGACGATGTCGAGCCCCCGCCACGCCGCCGGACCGCGCTTGGTCTCGAGCGTGCACTGCCAGCGGATCAGGGCCTTGCCCGCCGCCGCGTCCACGAAGAGGTCTTCGGTGTTGAAGCGCATTTTCCCGTAGTCGCCGCGGAACTGCGGCACGAACGCCGCTCGGATCGCCGCCGCGCCACGGTTGATCGTGCCGGTGAACTCGTCGTAGATCGCGTCCTCGGCCATGAACGACATCACGCCGTCGAGGTCGTTGCGGTTGAATGCGTCGGTGAACTGCAGCACGAGGTCCGCCAGCTTCTCACGCTCCATGCTCGTCTCCCTCCAAAGGCCAATCCGCAGGCGCTATCCGCCGACGGTGACGATACCGCCTCGTCGGCGTTCACGCTACTCGGCCGGTCCCGGCCTGGGCGCCAGCGGTCGCACGCCGTCTTACGCGCCAATGGCATCGGCGTGCGAAGATTCGTTGTGGGAGGGGTGCTGACATGGCGACAGCGCACTCGGGGCTCGGCTTCTTCGACACGGTCAACATGTACTTCGACAAGGCGGCCGCGC
>DATEMW010000270.1:0-6247 GCA_035275385.1 Candidatus Methylomirabilota bacterium
GACGCGAGCCCGCGCCGCCGACGCCGGCGATTCCGACGCCCACGCCCCCCGCGCCCGCGGCGCCGCCTGCTCCAGCGCCTCCCGCACCGCGCGCCGATCCGCGAAAAGGCGATACCGAAGCGCCGAAGATCACGATCAATCAGCCGGCCGCCGACGCAAGGCTGACCGACGACAAGGTGCTCGTCACCGGCCTGGTCCACGACAACATCGAGGTCGCCCGTGTGCAGGTGCGCGTGAACGGCGTCGAGGCGCCGTCGTTGCTCGACGCCGGCGTCGTCGGCCGCGGCGTGCCGGTAGGCGCGCTGGCCGAGCTCAAGCCGGGACCGAACGTGATCGAGGTGGTCGCCACGGACAAGGCGGGCAACGTCGCCCAGGTCGTTCGCAACGTGACGCGCGTTACCGCGGCCGGCGCGGCCGCGGCGCTCGGTCCGAAGATCGCGAATCGCTGGGCCGTCGTCATCGGCGTCGGCGACTACGAGAGCAAGAGCGTGCCCAAGTCGCGGTTCGCCGACTCCGACGCTGACGCCATGTATCGCCTGCTCACGACGCGAGGCGGCTATCCGCGAGAGAACGTGGTGTTGCTGACCGACAAAGCGCCCGAGAAGCCGACGCTCCAGAACATCCGCCTGGCGCTCGGCGATTTCCTCGCGCGCAAGACCGCGCGTGAGGACATGGTGCTCATCTACTACGCGGGGCTCGGCGCGCCGGAGGCCGACACGGCGACCAAAGAGAAAGACGGGCTCGTGAAGTATCTGATCCCGCGCAACGTGCAGCCGGACACGCTCAAGACCACGGCGTTCCCGATGGACGAGGTGCAGCGGATCCTCGGCCGCATCACCGCCGAGCGCGTGGTGCTGCTGCTCGACACCTCGTACAGCGGACTCGCCGGCGGCCGCAGCTTCGCGCCCTCGAACGCACGGCCGCGGACCTTGAGCGAGGGATTTCTCGAGCGCCTCGCGCAGGGCCGCGGCCGCCTGGTCATGACCGCGAGCGGCGCCAACGAGGTCGCGCTCGAGCCGGCCGAGCTCGGCCACGGTCTCTTCACCTACTACGTGCTCGAGGGGCTCTCGGGAAAGGCGGATCGAAACGGCGACGGCGTCGTGACGGTGTCCGAGCTCTACCCGTACGTCGAGGACCAGGTCGAGCGCAGATCGCGGGCCGCCGGCGGCCGGCAGCGGCCTCTGATGAAGGGCGATATCGAGGGCACGCTGCCGCTGTCGCAGCTCGGTCGATAGTTGACGCGGCTCCTCTCAGTCGACGCGCTGCGCGGCCTCACCGTCGCGGCGATGGTGCTCGTCAACAACCCCGGCACGTGGCGCGCCGTCTACCCGCCGCTTCGTCACGCGCCCTGGCACGGCTGGACGCTGACGGACGTGATCTTTCCCTTCTTCGTCTTCATCGTCGGCGTGGCGATTCCGCTCGCGCTCGAGCCGCGGCTGGCTCGCACCGGCCGTGCCGCAGTCGTCGGGAAGGTGGCCCGGCGATCGCTCGTGATCTTCCTGCTCGGCATCGTGCTCAACGGGTTCCCCTGGTATACGTGGGCGACCCTGCGGATTCCGGGCGTCCTGCAGCGGATCGCCGTGTGTTACTTCGTCGCGGCGCTCATCTATCTGTGGACGAGCACGCGCGCGCAGGCCCTGATCGTGTCGGCGCTCCTCGTCGGGTACTGGCTTGCCATGATCTGGATTCCGGTCCCGGGATACGGCGCGGGCGATCTGAGCCCGGCGGGCAACCTGGCCGCGTACCTCGATCGCGCGATCCTCGGCCCGCACATCTGGCAGGCCGCGAAGGTCTACGACCCGGAGGGCATCCTCAGCACGATCCCCGCTGTGGGCACGACGCTCCTGGGCGTTCTGACCGGCACGTGGCTCCGCCGCAGTCGTCCCTCCGGCTCGATCGCCGTACGGCTCGCCGCGGCCGGGATTGTTGGCGTCGCCGCCGGTGAGCTCTGGGGGATCTGGTTCCCGATCAACAAGTCGCTGTGGACGAGCTCCTACGTCCTGCTCACGGCCGGGCTCGCCATGCTCGCGCTGGCGGCGTTCTACTGGCTGGTGGAGGCTCGTGGCTGGCGCCGCTGGGCTACTCCGCTGGCGGTTCTAGGCGTGAACGCCCTGGTCCTGTACTTCCTCTCGAGCCTGGTCGCCAGGCTGATGTCGATCGTCCGGGTCGGGGCCGACGGCCGGAGCGTTCAGGCGGAGCTCTTCGAGCGGTTGTTCGCCCCGATGGCCGTGCCGATCAACGCCTCACTGGCATTCGCGCTGGTCTACGTCGTCGCGTGGTGGGCGATTCTCTGGGCTCTCTACCGCTGGAACGTTCGCATTCGGGTGTGACGGCGCCTTCACGGTGCAATATATCTCTTGTAGTTTCCGGCAGTTATGTGACGAAATGCACGGCGATGCATCGGTCGCTCCTTGCACAACCATGAAGCCAACTACCGAAGATTGCCCCGAGTGATCACCCGCTTGCGCAGTTTTTGAAGCCCATCCAAGGCGTTGGATCCGTAGGTCGAACGATGAGCGTATTGTTTTCAAGGGGATCCGAGGTTGGCATCGGTGTTGCCAATAACGAGGCGACCGAGATAGACTCCGGCCCGAGCCGGCGCGAAATCTTACGCGAAATTCGATTCGAAGCCGGCTCAAAGCGCGGCGGTCGCGCACGGGTCGAGCCATGAAGCCGGAGCGTTCGGGGCCGGCACGGAGGTCGAGGAGCCCGATGGCCATGTCCGCGGCGCGTCGAACGGTTTTGGTGGCGGCTCTGCTGCTGGCCGCCGCCGGCTGCTCCACGACCCGCTCGGCCCAGACCCCGGGCGAGCGCGCCGAGCCCACGTCCCCGGCCGGCCGGCAGCCCGGCCCGGCCGCCAAAGACTCCGACGTATTCGAGTCGAAGGACTTCATCGTCACCGTGGCGCGTGCGGGCGATACGCCCGAGAGCCTGGCCGCCCGTCACCTCGGCGACCCGAAGAAGAAGTGGATGATCGAGGACTACATGGGGACCCGCACGCTCTCCGCAGGGCAGGAGGTCGTGATCCCCAAGCACGAGTGGAACCCTGTCGGCGTGTTCCCGTGGGGCTACCAGCTCGTACCCGTGCTCGTGTATCACAACATCGCCGCGCAGGATAAGGGCCGGCTGACACTCGCCGTACGCTCGTTCGACGCCCAGATCCGGCAGCTGCACGCCGACGGATTCCAGGCCCTCCGCCTCGCCGACTTCCTGGCGTACACGACGGGCCGCCGCCAGCTCCCGCGCAAGTCCGTTCTGCTCACGTTCGACGACGGGTACAAGTCGTTCGTGCAGTATGCCCGCCCGATCCTGAAGGACTACGGCTACGGCGCGACGTTGTTCGTGTATTCCGACTTCCTCGGCGGCGGCAGCGCGCTCTCCTGGCAGGATCTTCGGACGCTCACCGAGCAGGGCTTCGACGTTCAGGCCCACTCGAAATCGCACGCCAACCTCCGCCGCGCCGAGGGCGAGTCGGAGGCGGCATACGCCAAGCGCATCGAGGCCGAGCTGGCGTTCCCGAATACGCTCTACACCAAGCACCTGGGACGCCCCTTCACCGTGCTGGCCTACCCGTTTGGCGAGATGGACGACGAGCTCCTGCCGTACGTCGCCAAGTTCGGCTACTCCGCGGCGTTCACGGTGCGCAGACAGTCGAACCCGGCATTCGTGTCGCCGCTGAGAATCAGCCGGGCCCAGATCTATTCGGAGATGACCGCGAAGGACTTCACGAAGAACCTGATCATCTTCCAGGACGAAGAAGTGAAGCTGGCGCGGACCGCGGACGGGCGCGTGGCGAGCGTCGCGCAGGCTCAGGCGGCGCCGACGCAGCCGGCCGCCGGTACGCCGGTCGTCTGGGCGGCCTGGGATCGGCTCGCGGCCTCGCACAACGAGAAATCCGAGCAGCTCGAGAAGCGCGGTTTCCTCCGCCAGGCCCTCGAAGAGCGGACGATCGCGCTCACGATCGCCCCCGGCGATCGCAAAGCCCAGGACGCCCACAAGCGGCTGGAGACGCAGATCGCCAAGGACGTGGCGGGCCTGCTGCAGGAAGGCCGGGCGCTGCTCGATCGCGGGGTCCTCGGCGAGGCGCAGCAGCGGTTTCTCACGGCGCTGAGCCTCGAGCCGACGAACCGTCCGGCGTTCGAGGCGCTGCAGAACGACGTGCGCGAGGTGCTGTTCATCACCCATACGGTCCGGCCGGGCGATACGTGTGTCTCGCTGGCCGAGCTGTACTACGGCGACAAGCTTCGTTGCGAGGTCATCGCGGAAACGAATCGCATGGCACTGAACGCGCAGCTCAAGGCCGGACAGAAGATCCGGGTGCCCGAAATTCCGGGCGTCCCGTTTCGTCTACCCTGAGGCCGAGCACGGCGTGGTGGATTTTGATGGGCGGTCGCGATTTGCGATCATCCGACTACGAGAGGGCCTCCCGAGATGATTCAGTACTGCGGCCGCACCGACGTGGGCCGGCGGCGCGCGAGGAACGAGGACAGCATTCTCGTCGGCGGCGGACTGCTCGTCGTGTGTGACGGGATGGGCGGCCACCAGGCGGGCGACGTCGCGTCGCGCATCGGTGTGGACACGATCGGCGCGTTCATCAGCCGGTCGGAAGCCGATCCCGAGCTCACCTGGCCGTACGGATTCGACCCGAGCGTATCGCTCGATGCCAACCGGATCCGCACGGCGATCAAGCTGGCGAACCGCGCGATCTACACGCGCGCCGCGGCCGAGGACGAGTATGCCGGGATGGGGACGACGGTCGCCGCCGCCCTCGTCGGCGACGCCGACGAGCCGCGCTTCACGTACGGCCACGTCGGCGACAGCCGCATCTACCTCATCCGGGGCCGCAACATGGTCCAGCTGACGCGCGACGACTCGCTGGCCAACAGCGCCTGGGCCGACGCCGACGCCGCGGTCGGCACGGTCATGAAGAACGTCCTCACCAAGGCGCTCGGCGTGCGGCCCGAGGTCGAGTTCGACGTCGCGGCGCACGATCTGGTGGCCGGGGACGTCGTCCTGCTCTGCTCCGACGGGCTCACGAACATGCTCGACGACCCGGCCATCCTCGAGATCCTCGCGCGCGACGACGACCACCTGGAAAAGACGTGCGACGAGCTCGTGGACGGCGCCAACGCCCGCGGCGGCCGCGACAACATCAGCGTGCTGCTGCTCCGGTACCGTCCATGATCCAGCAGATCGGCAAGTACCGGATCATCGAGCGCATCGGGCGCGGCGGCATGGGCAGCGTCTACAAGGCGCACGACCCGATCCTCGATCGCCTCGTGGCGTTGAAGGTGGTCTCGGCCGAGACCGACCACACCGACGAGCTGCGGGCCCGCTTCTTCCGCGAGGCGCAGGCGTGCGCAAAGCTCAGCCACCCCAACGTCGTGACGATTCACGATCTCGGCGAGGCGGACGGCAACCTGTTCATCGTCATGGAGCTCCTGGAAGGCGACGAGCTCCGCCAGCTGATCGCCCGGCGCGCGATCACGCATCTCGAGGACAAGCTGCCCCTCATGATCCAGATCTGCGAGGGGCTCGAGTACGCGCACGAGAAGGGCATCGTCCACCGCGACGTCAAGCCGGGCAACATCTTCGTCCTGCGCAACGGCCAGGTGAAGATCCTCGACTTCGGCATCGCGCAGATCGCGGCCGCCGAGACCGGGCTGACGCGCGCCGGGCTCATCGTCGGCACGCTCCAGTACATGGCGCCCGAGCGGGCGCGGGGCCAGGGCGGTCATTCGTCGGACATCTTCTCGGTGGGCGCCGTCTTCTACGAGTTCCTGACGAACCGCGCGCCCTTCTCGGGCGAAGACCCGATCGAGATCCTCGAAAAGCTCAGGACCGAGAACCCGCCGCGGCTCAGCGAGGTGGATCCCGGCACGCCGGTCGAGCTGTGCGCCATCGTCGAGCGCGCGCTCGCGAAGGACCCCACGCAGCGGTTCGCGAACCTCGGGCAGATGCGCAACGAGCTCATGACCCTCAAGCGCAAGCGCGCCGAGGACACCGAGCGCCTGCGGCAGGACGTCCAGGGGCGCCTGCGCCAGCTTCACGAGCTCAAGGGCGCGCTCGAGGCGCGACTCGGCGGCCCGTGGGCCGACGAGACCGTCTTCGTCGTCGACGAGCACGCGCCGCTGACGACGCTCGAGAGCGTGGGCCGCGACACGTCGACGCGAATCGCCCGCCTCACCGAGCTTCTGGCGCGTGCCGAGATGCTCAAGCCGGCGCTCGACAGCGGCCTCGAGGCGCT
>DATEMW010000271.1:0-2227 GCA_035275385.1 Candidatus Methylomirabilota bacterium
TCGGCACGACCTCCTTGATGCGATCGTCTTCCACCACGACGGCGGCGCCGGGCATCGGCTCGGCGCCCGTGCAGTCGATCACGACCGCGTTGGTGAAGACCGTCAGGCTCATCGCGGCGTCACCTTCGCGTCGTACATCCACACCTTCTCGTCGGCGCGCGGCGTCCATTCGATCTGGCTCGTCACGCCGTAGAGGTCGTGCTGCTGCCAGAGGAACACCCACGGCGCCTCGTCCCGCACCAGGCGCTGCAGCTCGGCGTACGCCGCCGCCCGCGCCTTGGGATCGAGCAGGGTCTGGGCGCGCAGGATCTTCTCGTCGAGCGTCTTGTTGTTGCCGTACGACGAATAGGTCTGATCGGCGAGGAAGAGCGGATGCATCGTCGCCTCGGCGTAGAGGGCCGGGCCCCAGCCGAGGAAGAACATGTCGCCGGTGTTCCGGTTCTTGATCTTGTCCAGATGCGTGGCCCACTCGTTGACGACGACGTTGGTCTTGATGCCCAGCCGCTGCAGCTGCGCCGCGATCGCGAGCGAGACGTCCTTGTCGAGCGGATAGCGTCCGGAGGGCGTATCGAGCGTGAGCGAGAGCTTCGTCGGGTCGACGCCGGCTTCCTTGAAGAGCGCCTGGGCGCGGGCCGGGTCGTACTTGTAGCACTCGGCCGGGGAGTAGTCGACGTTGGCCGGCGCCAGCGGCCCGCACATGCGCGAGGCGCGCCCCTTGAGCACCTGCTTGATGAGCTCCTCGACGTCCACCGCGTGGTTCATCGCGCGGCGCGTCCGCAGATCTTGCATCGGGCCCGGCTTGAGGTTCACGAGCGCGAGATAGTTGATGCGTGAGGACACCGTCGCGCGAAGGGTCGCGCGGCCGCTCTTCTCGATCGCCTCGACCGCGTGCGGCGGCACGTCCTTCATGATGTCGATCTCGCCGGAGAGCAGCGCCGCCATCCGCGCGCTGAACTCGGGAATGAAGCGGAAGGTTACCCGGCTGGCGTCGGCCGGGCCCTGCCAGTAGTCGGGATTGCGCTCGAGCACGAGGCGCTCGTCGCGCCGCCACTCGACGAAGCGGAAGGGCCCGGTGCCGATCGGCTTCTCGGCGAGCTTCTGCGGCCCGAGCTCCTTGAGCGCCTTCGCCGGCATGATGAGCGAGTTGGTCAAGGCGGCGCTGTCCACCATGGTCGGCCAGGGCTTGCTCGTGACGAACCGCACGGTGAAGTCGTCGACGACCTGGACCTCTTTCACCAGGCCCCAGTACGCGGCGGCGGCGTAGTGGCTCTTGGTCGCCGGGTCGAGCGCGTAGTCGATCGTGGCCTTGACCGACTGCGCGGTGAACGGCTCGCCGTTGTGGAACTTCACGCCGCGGCGCAGCTTGAACTCCCAGGTGGTGTCGTTGACGATGCGCCAGCTCTCGGCCAGCATCGGCTTGGGCTTGTACGTCTTCGCGTCCCGGTCGAGCAGCCGGTCGTAGATGTGCTCGAGCATGTTGTTGGTGGTCCAGTCCACGATCGTCACGGCCAGCATCGTGCGCGGCTCGGCGCCCAGGCCGACGACGATTTCCTTGCCGCGGCTCTGCGCGCCGGCCGGAGCCGGCGAGACGAGTGCGAGGACGACAGCGACGGCGAGCAGCGCGGTCAGACGGCGCATAGCTTCTCCTCTACGTGGTCGCAATCAGTTGAGCTCGTCCAGGGTGAGCCGAAAGCTCGGGACGAAGGTTTCCAGGAAGTAGCGCACCTCCGGCAGATCGAGCGCCTCGACATTCGCCCGGAGGCTCTTCTCAGCCTGGGCGAACTCCGGGTTCCCGGCGCCCGTCTCCTCGAGGCACTTCAAGTAGGCGCAGATCTTGTCGGCGGCGCGCACCAGCAGCCGATGCGTCTGATCGCGCGCGTCGGCGCGGAAGAACGACTCGTAGTCCGGCTTGAGCGCGTCGGGAATCAGCCCGAAGAGCTTTTCCTTCGAGGCCGCCTCGATCGCGTGGTACGCGCGGTGGATCTCGGGGTTGAACTCCTTCACCGGCGCGGGGAGATCGCCCGTCAGCACCTCGCTCGTGTCGTGGTAGAGCGCGAGCGTCGCCGCCCGCTCGGGGCTCACGTCACCGCCGTAGAGCCGGTTCTTGATGATCGCGAGCGCGTGGGCGATCTGCGCGACGCGCAGGCTGTGCTCCTGGATGTTCTCGGGATACGTGCTGTGCATGAGTCCCCAGCGCCGGATGAACTTCATCCGCGACAGGTACGCG
>DATEMW010000272.1:0-15529 GCA_035275385.1 Candidatus Methylomirabilota bacterium
ACCGCGGCCATCAGCTCGATCGGGTTGTTCAAGCCGCCGGCCATCGTCGTGCTCGGCGCGGTGAGGAACCGGTTCACGAAGTGCGTGTCCGAGTAGTTGTTCGGCGCCGGGTGGAAGCAGATCGGGATGTTCAGCCGCTCGGCCTCGGCCCAGAGCGGATCCATCCGGGGATCGTGCAGGTTCACGCCGTTGACCGGATTGGGCATCATCTGCGCGGCACAGAAGCCGAGCTCCTTGACGGCGCGCCGGATCTCGCCGGCTGCCAGAGTCGCGTCGTGCAATGTGACGAGCGCCGCCGCCTGCATGCGCTTCGGGTCGGCTTTGCGGAAGTCCTGAGCCCAGTCGTTCCACGCCCGGCAGAGCGCCAGCGCGTAGGCAGGCTCGAAGGCGTCGACGCACACGACCGGCAAAGTGCGGAACAGCACGGCGATGTCGAGGCCCTCGACGTCCATCGCGCGCAGCTGAGAGACGGAGTCGAAGCGCGCGGCCGCGTAGTCCTTGAGCACAGCGGCGGCGCGCTGCTCGGCGTCCACGCGTCCGCGACCCAGCGGCCGCGGGAACGTGAAGTCGCCGACCGTCCACTGGCTCGTGTACGCCCCGCGCGTGGCGGTCGGCCGCGGCGTCCGGTCGCGGAACTTCGGGTCGAGGTAGTGATCGTACAGGTCCGAGGGCTCGATCACGTGCAGATCGCTGTCGAGGATGCGGAAGCCCGCCTTCATTTCGCCCTCCCGGTGTGGTCGGCGATGACCTGCGCGACGCACGACGTGACCCTCGCGCCGGTCGGCAAGTGGAGAAACTCGTTCGGTCCGTGAGCGTTCGAGCCCGGGCCCATCGCGCCGGTGATGAGGAACTGGGCCTCGGGGAAGCGCTCGCCCAGCATGCTCATGAACGGGATCGACCCGCCGAGCCCCGAGAACACCGCGGGCTTACCGAAGTAGGCCACCGACGCGCGGTTGATCGATTCGAGCAGTGCGGGATTGGTGGCCGGCGCATTCCAGCCGTTGCCCGCGTCGCCGTAGGTGTCCATCGTGACCCTGGCGCCATACGGCGGATCGGCCTCGAGGATCTCCTTCAGCTTGCGCACGGCGCGGCCGGCTTCGCACGTCGGCGGCAGGCGCAGCGAGAGCTTGAGCGAGGTCTTCGGCCGGAGCACGTTGCCGCCGTCGGCCGGCAGCGGCAAGCCCGCGGCGCCAGTGATCGCGAGCGCCGGCCGCCACGTGTTGTTCAGGATCAGCTCGTACGGGTCGGTGCTGATCGGCGTGCCGCCCGGTGGGAACGGGAAGCGATCGTACACTTCCGTGCCGAGGACCTTCGCGACCTCGCGCGCCTCGGCCTGCCGCTCGCGCGGGATCTCGACGTGGAAATCGCGCGGGAGGATCTGGCCCGTCTTCGAATCCTCGATGCGCTCGAGCAGCTGGCGCAGGATCCGGAAGCTCGAGGCCACGATGCCGCTGGCGGCGCCGGAGTGCACGCCCTCGGTGAGCACCTCGACGGTGAGGACGCCGCCGACGACGCCGCGCAGCGAGGTCGTGCCCCAGAGCTGCTCGTAGTTACCGCAGCCCGAGTCGAGGCACACGACGAGGCTCGGCGTACCGAGCTTCGCCTTCAGCGCGTCGACGTAGTACGGCAGGTCCGCGCTCCCGCTCTCCTCGCACGCCTCGATCAGCACGACGCAGCGCGCGTGGCGCACCCGCTGCTCCTGCAGGGCCTGGATCGCGGTGAGCGCGGCGAACGTGGCGTAGCCGTCGTCACCGACGCCGCGGCCGTAGAGCTTGTCGCCGCGCTGCACGGGCGTCCACGGGCCATAGCCTTCGGCCCAGCCGACCATCTCCGGCTGCTTGTCGAGGTGACCGTAGAGCAGGACCGTGTCGGTCCCGGTTCCGGGCACCTCCATGAGCATCACCGGCGTGCGGCCTTCGAGCCGCACGACCTCGATGCGCAAGCCCTCGATCGGCCGCTCGGTGGACCAGCCGCGCAGCAGCTCGACCGCGCGGTCGATATGGCCGTGCTCGCGCCATTGCACATCGAACATCGGCGACTTCGCCGGAATCTTCACGTACTCGTGCAAGGTCGGAACGATGCTTTGATCCCACGTCTTCTGGACGAAGTCGCGGGTCTTACCGGTGTCGAGCACCATGGGGACTCCTCAGGACGCGATGCGCAGGCCGGAACGGATCTCCCAGAGCTCCTGAAGCTCGAGCGGCGCGTCGGCGATGCGCGCGAGCTTGCCGCAGAGGTGACAGTGAATGAACGCCGGCTCGCGGCCGACGTACGTGCTGTCGCACTTCGGGCACCGAGCCTGCGGCGCGGGGAGAAAGCGCTTCGCAGTCCGCTGCAGGGTGTGCTCGGGGGTGAGGCGGATCACCGTCGCGGGGGCCGCGGCGGGTTTCCGCTTCGCGCGCTTCGATTTCGCCAGCTTCATGGGCGAGGGTCATTGTAGCGTATCTTTGCCCGAATGAGAGTCGGTGTGGTCCTCGACGGGCGGCGCACGGCCGGCGAGATCGCCGAGCTGGCACAGCTGGCCGAGACGTACGGGTTTTCCCACGTATGGTTATCCGGGGGAGCCCGGACGAAGGACCATTTCGTGCGGCTCGCCGTCGCGGCGGCTGCGACCCGGCGGATCAAGCTGGGCCCGATCGCGGTGAGCCCGTTCGAGATGCACCCCGTGCACATCGGTCTGGCGCTCTTGACGCTCGACGAGATCGCCCCGGGCCGCGCGTGCATCGTGCTGGGCGCGGGCGGCGATCTTACCGCGACCTTGGGGCCACCCGCGCGCGGCCGCGTCGGCGCCGTCGAGGAGTGTCTCGACATCCTTCGGGCGCAGGCCGCCGGCGGCGAGATCAGCTACGCGGGCGCGCACTATCGCGTGACCGGGCTCTTTTCGCCGTGGGGCCGCGTGGCGATGGATCGTGTGTATCTCGGCGCCAACCGGCCAAGGATGCTACGGCTCGCCGCGCGCAAGGCCGACGGCGTCATGGTGACCGACATGCCGCTGGCCTACCTGACCACCTTGCTGGCCCGGGTCCGCGGCGATCTGGACGACGCCAAGCGCGATCCGCACCGGTTCGCCGTGAGCAACTGGTTCGTGTGGAACGTTCAGGAGACTCGCGCGGAGGCCGAGCGCCTGGCCCGCCGCGGCCTTGGCTTTCGGCTTTACTACATTCGCGAGATCGCGGCCTCGATCGGGCTCGGCGACGCCGAGGCGCGGGAGCTCGCGGCCCGGCAGCCCGAGATGCTGCGCGCGATCTTCCAGGGCCGCGAGCCCTGGGCGCCGTCGCCGGAAGTCGCCGACCGCCTGATCGAGCACCTCACGCTCACCGCCGACGGCCGCGGGCTCGACGCGTGCGTGGGCCGCCTGCTCGAGTTCGAGCGGGCCGGGCTCACCGAGATCGCGCTGGCGCCGCACGGCGATCCGGCCGCCGCGATCAAGCTGATCGGCGAGGCGGTGATCCCCGTGGTCGACCACGCGGGCGCCTCCCGCGTTCCGTGACTGGCAGGCCACCAATAGCGTATTCTGTCCAAGGGGGACGAATGATCAAGCTCGACCACCTGACGATCGCGGTGACGAACTGCGATAAGTCACGCGACTGGTACATCGAGACGCTCGGACTCAAGCTCGAGTTCGAGATTCCCGAGCGGCGCACCTCGGCCGTACAGGACGAGTTCGGGTTCACGTTGTTCCTGGCCGAGACGCCGGGCGGCCCGGGCCGCCCGAGCTGCGTGCTGACTTTCCAGGTGAGCGACGTCGAGGCCAAGCACAAGCAGCTCGTGGCCGCCGGCGTGCAGTTCGTCCATCCGCCGCAGAAGACGTTCTGGGGCTACGGCGCCGACCTCAAGGACCCCGACGGCTATCACATCTGGCTGTGGGACGAGAAGACGATGCGCGAGAAGGGCGAGGCCTGAGCGGCGCGTTCGCCAGCAACGTTCGCCAGAAATGATTGAGGCCACGCCGACTCGGCGTGGCCTCTGTGTTTCTGATGAGAGCGTGTGCGAGCTAGTCGCCCGACTGGAGAGACTTCAGCGGGTCGGTGCTGCCGTCAAGGCCGACGCGCGGATGCATCTCGGTGACGACCTTCTTGTCGCCCTTCGACTCGTACGCGGCCTCGATATAGCTACCGGGCGACACGGTGGCCTCCTGGCCTTCGGTCACCCAGAGTCGCGTGCCGTCCTCCAGGACGATCGAGTGGTCATGGATGTTCATCGAACGGATCGTGCCGCGCGCCTCTTCGGCCGAAGCCGTGAGCGCCAGGCCGAGCGTGAGAGCCACCGCCAATCCCAGAGTCTTGCCCATCAGTGATCTCCTCGTGAAAGTTTGGGTCAAGCCTGAAGATTCGCAAGTGCCGTGCCGGAAACCGGGTGTTGCGATGCGTCGATTTTGCGCAGACTTGGCGATCGCGAGGCGGGCGACTTCGCCGCCGCCGCCGTGGCGGAACGCCACAGCGTGGCAATCTGCCCCACAGCGCGCCTATCGGCGCACGTAGGCGCTCAGTCCCGAATCCGTGAGAAACCGGCCGATCAGCGGCGCTGGAATCACCGTCGTCTCGCCGGCCACAGGGACCTCGAGCACTCGCCCTTTCATTTCCGGAATCGCCACCTTCGCCGTTCGGTAGCTTTCGACGATCGCGACCAGCTCGCCGGTGTCGGCGTCGAACACGCCGCCGCCGCTCGATCCATAGCTGACGGTCGCGCTCACCATGCGCGGCGCGCCCGCCACCGGAAGCTCGCCCATCGGCCCTTCGATCTGGCTCACGACACCGCGCACGACCGTGAACCGCTGCCCCCACGGGAACGAGACGAGCAGGATCTCGTCGCCGAGGGTCGTGCTCATCTTCAAGCGGGCGGGCGTGACGTCCGCGTACTCGGTCTCGATGATCGCCAGATCGCGGTCGCCGCTCACGAACGCGATCGTCGCGGGAGCCATGCTGGTGTGCCCCGCCAGTCGCACGTAGAGCTGCTGCGGGCGGTTCGGCTCGAGGAAGTGCCGCGCGGTCGCGATCCACATGCGCCGCGAGGCGAAGTGCGTCGCCACGACCACGCCGGACGCGGCCCGGCTGACGCCGGCTTCGTGCTCGGACCGGAGCTGCACCGTGGAGGCCAGAATGCCGCGGATCAGCTGACTGCGGTCCGGCACGGGCGGCGCGGCCGCGGAGGTGCAGCTGCCGACCGCCAGTACGAGCCCGGCCAGCGCCAGGGCCCACCTCATCCGTCGTCCTCGGTCGCCTGACGCTCGAGGATTCTGTACAACGTGCGGCGGTCGATGCCGAGCAGCTCGGCCGCACGCTGCTTGTTCCCGCCGGATTCCTCGAGCACTTTGTTGACGTACCAGCGCTTGACGTCTTCCAGGGTCATCCCGTCGGCCGGTAGACGGGGCGCGCGGTCGCGCTCTTCGCGCACATGCGGCGGGAAGTCGTCGGGCATGAGCGTCTCCGACGAGGAGAGGGCCGTGGCGCGCTCGATGACGTGCTCGAGCTCGCGCACGTTGCCGGGCCAGCGATAGCCGCCGAGCAGCGCGACCGCTTCGGGCGCCAGCCGCTTGATTGGTCGGCCGCTGCGGCGCGCGAACATCTCGAGGAAGTGCTGCGCCAGGAGCGGAATGTCCGACGCCCGCTCGCGCAGCGGCGGCACCGTGATCGTGACGACGTTGAGCCGATAGTACAGGTCGTCGCGGAATCCGCCCTCGGCCACCAGCTTGCGCAGATCCCGATTCGTCGCGACGACCACGCGCACGTCCACCGGGATCGGATCGTTGCCGCCCACGCGGCGGATCGAGTGCTCCTGGAGCGTGCGCAGGAGCTTCGCCTGCAGCGGCGCCGTCAGCTCGCCGATCTCGTCGAGAAAGCAGGTGCCACCCGCGGACGTCTCGAGCAGACCGCGCCGCGCCGCGACCGCGCCGGTGAAGGCGCCGCGCTCGTGACCGAACAGCTCGGACTCGAAGAGCGCCTCGGGCAGGGCCGCGCAGTCGACCACGACGAACGGCCGCACGCCGCGCGCGCTGGCGCCGTGAATCGCCCGCGCCACCAGCTCCTTGCCGGTGCCGGTCTCGCCCTGGACCAGCACCGTCGTGTCGAGCGCCGCCATCCGCGCGATCAGCTTGTAGATCTCGACCATCTGATGCGACTGGCCGACGAGGCCCTCGAAGCCGTAGCGCGCCTTCAGCTCTTGACGGTACTGGAGGTTCTCTCGAGCCAGCCGCCGCGCGTCGAGCGTGCGGCGCACGACGATCTTGATCTCCTCCATCCGGAACGGCTTGGACAGATAGTCGAACGCGCCCGCGTTCACGGCTTCGATCGCCGTCTCGATCGTCGCGAACGCCGTGAGGATGACGACCGGCAGGTCGGGCTGGATCATCGCCAGCTGTTTCAGCACCCCCAGACCATCGAGGTCGGGCATGCGCAGGTCGACGAGCGCCATGTCGAAGGGCTCGGCGCCGGCCAGCCGCAGCGCCTCTTCGCCGCCGTCGGCGACCCGCACCCGATAGCCCTCGCGGGCGAGCGTCTCGGCGAGGAGCTCGCGCGCGACCTGATCGTCGTCGACGACCAGGAGCACGGGCGTCGCGGCGGTCACCCCTGGCTCCTCAGGGCCGGCAGGCACACGCGGAAGGTGCTGCCGTTGCCCTCGTCGCTGTCGAGCTCGATCCGCCCCTTGTGCTCGCGCACGATCTCGGCGGTGATGAAAAGTCCGAGGCCCGTGCCGTGTCCGGCCTCCTTGGTCGAGAAGAACGGCTCGAAGATGTGCTTGCGGTCGGCCGGCGAGATCCCGGGGCCCGTGTCGACGATGGCGATCTCGACCTCGTTGGGCTCCGGCCGGTAGCGTGTGCTCATCTCGACGCGGCCGTCGGGCGGCGTCGCGTCGATCGCGTTGGTGAGGAGGTTCAGGATCATCTGCTGTAGCTGATCCCGCTGGCCGAGCACCGCCGGCAGCGTCGGCTCGATCCGCACGTCGAGCGTGAGCCGCGCGCGGGGCAGGGCGGGACGGACCAGCTCCGCGGTGTCGCGGATCAGCGCGTTCAGATCCACCGCGGTCGGCTCGCTCGGCGCGCGGCGCGTGGCGTCGAGCAGTCGGCTGATGATCTCGATCACGCGGGCCACCTGCGTCTCGATGATGGAAAGGCGCCGCGTGACGTCGTCGGACGTGAGGCCCGGCGGCAGGTCTTTGCGCAAGAGCTCCAGGTGGCCGGCGACCGAATGCAGCGGCGTGCCGACCTCGTGTGCGACTTCGGCCATGACCCGCCCGGAGAGCGCCAGCCGCTCGGCGTGGCTCAGCCGGCGCTGCATCTCGTAGAGGAGCACGTTGAGCTGCTCCACCTGGCGGACCCGATGGTCGAGCTCGCCCGTGGCCTCGGCGATGCGCGTCTTGAGCTCGTCGCTGAACCGGGCGATGCGCGTCACCATCTCGTTGAAGTGCTCCGCGAGCACGCCGAATTCGTCGGTGGTCTTGACCGCGACCGGTGCGGGCGCGCCGTCGTCCGTCGCCGCGGAGATCGCCTCCATGAAGCGCCGGATCGGACGATCCACGACCACCTGGATCGCGGTGGTCATCAGCACCGCCATCAGCGCCAGCGACACGCCCGCGAGCGCGAGCGCCCAGAACTGGATGCGTCCGATCAGCTGGTCCGAGCGCTGCGCGGAGAACTTCACGGCGACCGCTCCCACCACCGCGCCGCCGAGCGTGATCGGCGCCATCACCTCCCAGTGGTGCTCCGTGCCCCGGCTGATCGCCCGCGAGATCACGCGACCGCGCTGGACGTCCTCCGCGTCGCTCCAGTTGAACGAGAGCTGGCTGCGCGGCTCGTTCGAGGCGACGAGCGTCAGGCCGTCGACGTCGTAGGTGAGGACGTCGAGCTGGAGCACGCTGGTGCGGATCTCGAGCAGCCGCGCGATGAGCTGCTGCAGCGCCGGACCACTCTCGAGCTCGAGGCGACCGCCGATGGCGGCCGCGACCTCACGCGCGTAGACGATCGCGCGGTTGCGAAGATCCTCCTCGATCGCGCGGCGCGCGAGCTGCAGGCTGACCCAGGTGAATCCCGACGAGACGACGAGGATGACCAGCGTGCTGAACAGCGTGAGCTTGAGTCGGACGCTGAGGCGCAAACAGCCCCCCGCCCACTACCCGGCGGCGACGATCAGGCGCTCTCGGCGGCGGCCGCGGCGAATCACAGGGCGGGACGGTAACACGCCCGCCGGTCCGGGGCAACGCGACCCCGGCGAGCGATCCCCTGGTAAAATCGGAGCATCAGGAGGACGACACCATGTGGGGTTCCCGAACGAAGCTGGCGATGCCGTCGAAGGACAAGGCGCTTCCGGGCCGGAGCGAGCGCATGCGCGTACCGGCGGAGCATTTCGTGAACCGCCATCCGCTGACGCCGCCGTTTCCCGACGGCCTCGAGAAGGCGATGTTCGGCCTCGGCTGCTTCTGGGGCGCCGAGCGCAAGTTCTGGGAAGCTTCTGGGGTGTTCACGACGGCCGCGGGCTACGCGGCCGGCTACACGCCGAACCCCACCTACGAAGAGGTGTGCACGGGTCTCACGGGCCACAACGAAGTCGTCCTGGTCGTCTTCGATCCCAAGGTCGTCAGCTACGACGGCGTGCTGAAGATCTTCTGGGAAAGTCACGATCCGACGCAGGGGATGCGCCAGGGCAACGATATCGGCACGCAGTATCGCTCGGGGATCTACGTCTACACGCCGGAGCAGCGCCGCCGGGCCGAGGCTTCACGCGACGCGTACCAGAAGCTCTTGTCGAAGGCGGGCTACGGTCCGATCACGACGGAGATCGTCGACGCGCCGGAGTTCTACTACGCCGAGGACTATCACCAGCAGTATCTGGCCAAGAACCCCGGCGGATACTGCGGGCTGGGCGGCACCGGCGTGGCGTGTCAGACCGGCCTCGTCGAGGCCGCGGGCCGCGCGACGTCCTGAGCGCGCTCTCAACCCCGGGGGCGCTTCACGGCGCCCCCGGGTAGTCGCTTACCGGCTCTTCAGCGCTTGCCACACGCGCTCGGGGCGCAGCGGCATGTCCAGGTGCCGCACCTTGAACGGCTTGAGCGCGTCGACCACCGCGTTCACGATCGCGGGCGTGGAGCCGATCGTGGCCGCTTCGCCGATGCCCTTGGCGCCCATCGGGTTGCGCGGTGAGGGCGTGACGGTCTGATCGGTCTTGAACGACGGCAGATCGTCGGCGTGCGGCACCGCATAGTCCATCAGCGTGCCCGTCACCAGCTCTCCGCCGGGACCGTAGACGAGCTCCTCGAGCAGCGCCTGCGCGATCCCCTGCGCGAGGCCACCGTGGACCTGCCCGTCGACGAGCGTGGGGCTGATGCGCACGCCGCAGTCGTCGACCGAGATGAAATCGCGCACGTTGATCCGGCCGGTCTCGCGGTCGATCTCGACGACCGCGACGTGGGCGCCGAACGGATAGACGAGGTTCGGCGGGCGGAAGAACTCGGTCGACTCGAGCCCTGACTCGATGCCCTCGGGCAGCCCTTCGCCGTAGGCCTTCGGCGCGATCGCGTCGAGCGTGAGCGCCTTGCTCGGCGCGCCCTTCACCTGATAGCGGCCGTCGGCGTAGATGACGTCGTCGGGTGCAGCCTCGAGCATGTGCGCCGCCAGACGCCGCGCCTTGGCCTGTACCTTGAGCGCCGCGCCGAGGATCGCCGAGCCGCCGACGACCAGGCTGCGGCTGCCGCCGGTGCCGTTGCCCATCGGGGTGTTCAGGGTGTCGCCGTGACGGACCACGATCTTGTCGAACGGCACGCCCAGGTGATCGGACAGGATCTGCGAGAACGTCGTCTCGTGTCCCTGACCGTGCGCCGAGGTGCCCGTGTACGCGGTGACGGTGCCGCCGGGCTCCACGCGCACCACCGCGCTCTCGAACGGGCCGAAGCCGCACATCTCGACGTAGCACGCGATGCCGATCCCGAGGAGCTTTCGGTCCTGGCGCTGCAGGCGATCTTTCTGCTCCGCGCGGAGCTTCGAGTAGCCGGCGAGCTCGAGCGCCTTCGTCAGCGCGCGGTCGTACTCGCCGCTGTCGTAGTGCTGGCCGGTGGGCGCCTGATACGGAAACGCGCTCGGCGGGATGAAGTTCTTGCGCCGCACCTCTTCCGGGCTCCGGCCGAGCTCGCCGGCGATCACGTCCATCAGCCGCTCGAGGTAGTACGCGGCCTCCGGCCGTCCGGCCCCGCGGTATGCCGCCACCGACGTGGAGTTCGTGAAGACGCACGTCGACTGCAGATCGACGTTCGTGAACTTGTAGACGCCGACCCCCATGCTCAAGGTGAGGTCGGGAATGAACGTGAAGACAGGGTAGGCGCCGATGTCGGCGGTGACCCTCATGCGTAGCGCCGTGATCGTGCCGTCGTCCTCGACCGCGGCTTCGAGATCGTTGACCTGCGCCCGGCCGTGCGTGGTGGCGAACATGTGCTCGACGCGCGTCTCGGTCCACCGAAGCGGTATCCGGTAGAGGCGCGCCAGCGCGGCGAGCGTGGCATCCTCCGGATAGCAGCCGAACTTCACGCCAAAGCCGCCGCCGACTTCCGGCGCAATCACGCGGATCAGGTTCTGCGGCATGCTGAGCGCGGTCGCGAGGTCGTTGCGCAAGCCGTGCGGGGCCTGGTTCGTCGCCCACACGATGAGCCCGCCCGAGGTTGGATCGGGCGCCGCGAGCACCGCGCGGCCTTCCATCGGCACGCCGGAGAGCCGCTGGCTGACCATGCGCTGCTTGACCACGCGCTTGGCCTTCGCGAACGCGGCGTCCGGATCGCCGGACTTGATCGTGGTCTGGTGCTCGACGTTGTTCGCCGCGTCATCGTGGAGCTGCGGCGCGCCCTTGGCCATCGCCGCGAACATGTCGCTGACGGCCGGCAGCGGCTCCCAGTCGACGACCACGTCGGCCGCCGCGTCTTCCGCGATCTCTTCCGACGTGGCGATGACCGCCGCGACCGCTTCGCCGACGTGGCGCACGCGGTCGATCGACAGCGGATAGTGCTTGCGGCCGATGTTGGCGGAGGCGTCGCTGCTGCCGCCTTCACCGCCTCCCGCGATCGGCAGCGGCGCGCAGAGCTTGCGGATGTCCTGCCCCGTGACCACCTTGAAGACGCCCGGACGCTTGAGCGCCGCCGCGGCGTCGATCTTCTTGAAGCGCGCGTGGGCGTGCGGGCTCCTGACGAACGCGACGTGGTGCATGCCGGGCAGCGCCAGGTCGCCGACGTACGTCGAGGTGCCCGTGATCAGACGGGGGTCTTCCTTGCGCTTGACTTCCGCACCCATGAGTCTTGGAGTCGCCATGGTCAGTTAGAATACTCCATGCGAGATCGTCGTCCAGGCCTCGTCATCGTCACGCTCGCGGCGCTCGTCCTGAGCGCGTGCGCCGCCGGCGGACCGAACGGCGAGCCGTCCGCGGCGGCGCCGCCGCCGATCGATCACATCATCGTCCTGTTCATGGAGAACCGCAGCTTCGATCATCTCTTCGGGAGCTATCCGGGCGCGGACGGGCTCGAGGGCTACCGCGGGCGGCAGACCGACAAGAACGGCGTCGCGTACGCAACCCTGCCGACCCCGCTCGGGCGCGACGGCAAACCCGACTCGCGCTTCCCGTCCGATCTGCCCAATGCGCCCTTTCTCCTGCAGAAGTATGTCGCGCCGTTCGATGCGACGAACAATCCAATCCACCGCTTCTATCACATGCAGCGTCAGTACGGCGCCGGCGCCGACGGCGTCCCGATGGGCCGGTGGGTGGCCGAGGGCACGAGCGGCGGGACCACGATGGGCTACTTCGATCGCTATGCGAGCCCGGCGCAGTGGACGCTGGCCGACGAGTTCGTCCTGCTCGACCGGTGGTTCCAGGGCATTCACGGCGGCTCGTTCGCCAATCACTTCTATTTGATCTCCGGCGCCCTCGCGCGGTATCCCGACGCCCCGGCTGCCGAACGCGCCGCCGGAGTCGGGCCGGACGGGCGAATCCAGAAGGACGGCGAAGTCGATCCCGACGGATGGGTCGTGAACAATCTCGATCCGCCCTATCCGCCGCAACGGGTCGATCACATCCTGCGCGCGCCGCAGACCGCGCCGACGATCGCGGACCGGCTCGACGCCGCGGGGATCAGCTGGGCCTGGTACGCGACCGGGTGGGGCGGCGGCGCCGACGCGGTGAAGCAAGGCCTCGTGCCGCATCACAACCCGTTTCAGTACGTGAAGCGCATCATGGAGACGGATACCGGCCGCGCCCATATCAAGGATGCCTCCGACTTCACCCGGGCGCTTCGTACGGGCGGGCTGCCGGCGGTCGCGTTCGTGAAGCCGCACGCGAAGGACAACGCGCACGCGACGTCGTCCACGGTCGGCGCGGGCGACCGCTGGATCGCCGACACCGTGCGCGAGGTGATGGCGAGCCGCTACTGGCCGCGCGTCGCGGTCGTGATCACCTACGACGAAGGCGGCGGCTGGTTCGATCACGTGCGGCCGCCGGGCGTGGACCGCTTCGGACTCGGGACGCGCGTGCCGACCTTGATCGTCTCGCCGTACGCCAGGCGCGGCTACGTCGGCCACGCCGAGTACGATCACGCGTCGGTGCTGAAGTTGATCGAGTGGCGGTTCGGTCTCGAGCCGCTGACGGAGCGCGATCGGCGGGCGGCGGCGCCGCTCGAGGCCTTCGACTTCACCCAGGCGCCGCGCGCGCCGGTGGGACTGCCGTGAATCGCCGTCCGGAGGGATCCTGACGTGGCCGACTTGCTCGAAGCGATCGAGATCGAAACCGCCGCGTCACCGACCTGCAGCATCATCTGGATGCACGGGCTCGGCGCCGACGGCCACGACTTCGTGGACATCGTGCCCGAGCTCGGCCTGCCCGCGCGGCCGGGCGTCCGGTTCGTGTTCCCCCATGCGCCGATGCGCCCGGTGACGATCAACGCCGGCTACGTGATGCGCGCCTGGTACGACATCCGCGACGACGGCGGCACGCGGCGCGAAGACCCGGCCGGCGTTCGTGCGTCGCAGAAGTCGATCGAGGCGCTGATCGAGCGCGAGAAAGCGCGCGGCGTCCCGGCCCGCTCGATCGTGCTCGCGGGCTTCTCGCAAGGCGGGGCGATGGCGCTCCATACGGCTCTGCGCTACGGCGAGCGGCTGGCCGGCATCATGGCGTTGTCGTGCTCGCTTCCGCTTGCCGACACGCTCGGCGCCGAGGCTTCGCCCGCCAATCGCGACGTGCCGATCTTCATGGCGCACGGCACACACGATCCGATGATCCCGATGGCGCGCGCGATGCGGGCGCGCGAGATTCTCGCGGGGCTCGGCTATCGCCTGGAGTGGCACGAATACCCGATGCCGCACTCCGTGTGCCTGGAGGAAGTGCGCGACATCAGCGCCTGGCTCGGCTCGGTGCTGCCGCAAGGCTAGCGGCGCAGCCGCCTCAGACGCGGGCCACCTTCCGCAGATCCTCCACGAGCATCGCGTACAGCTGCGCCTTCTGCGCGTCGTCCTCGCCGCGGAGCACGGCCGAAGGGTGGTAGGTCGCGATCGATTTCTCGGCCCAGCGCGTCGCGGCGAACTGACCGCGATCCCTCGTGATTCTGACCCTGTCGCCGAAGATAACGCGGGCGGCCGTTGCGCCAAGAGCGACCAGCACGTCGGGCTTGATGCGCTCGAGCTCGGCTTCGAGCCAGGGGCGGCATGCGTTGATCTCGTTGGCGCGCGGCGTCTGGTGGATGCGGCGCTTGCCGCGCAGCTCGAACTTGAAGTGCTTGACCGCGTTCGTCACGTAGATCTTCTCGCGCGGCAGGCTCACCTCGGCGAGCGCGCGATCCAGGATCTCGCCGGCCGGGCCGACGAACGGCGCGCCCTGCCGGTCCTCCTGATCACCGGGCTGCTCGCCGACGAACACGATTCTGGCGCCGGCCGCGCCTCGCCCGAAGACGGTCTGCGTGGCGTGGCGATACAGCTCGCAGCCCTTGCAGCGCGAGGCCGCCTCGGCGAGCTCGCGCAATCCCGCGCCTTGTGGGACGAACGGCGCTGCGCCTGCGCCGTCATCTCCGGGCTCGACGGGCCCGTGCGCGGCGAGCGCGCGCAGCCGTTTCACGCCGGGGTCGCCCGCGTCGCTCAGCAGATCGCGGCTCTCGTGAATGAGCCTCCAGAGCGTGTCGTAGAGCACCTGCCAGCGCTCGGGATCGGGCGCCGCCGCGGCCCGGCGCGCCAGATCCAGGAACTGCCGCGGCACCTTCGCCGCCGGAGCCGACGACGCTTCATCGAGAAGCGACGGCTGTTCGGCCTTCGACCCTTCCCGCCAACGGACGTCCGCGGGCGGCACGCCCTCGCGCAGCAGCGTTCGCGCCGCCGCCTGCCAGCTTTCGAACGTCGGCTCGAGCGTGATCGTTTTCATTTCTTCGCCGGCGGCATGAGACTGATCGATCGCTTGTCGAGAACGTTGACCCCGCCGATCATCGAATCCCCGGAGATACCGGACATCCCGACGACGACGATGTCGTCGGATTCGTCCAGTATCTCCACCTCGCGTGTGTACATCTGTGGAAACCACACCCACTGCGCGATCACCCGGGCGGCGCGGCCTGAGCGGCTGGCCGAAGCGTCGGCGAGCAACGCGTCCAGCGCCCTCCCCAGGTTGCGCCGGATCGCGTCGCGCGCGATCGTCCCGTCGTCGGATGCCCAGCCTCCTTCGCCCGTCAGGGACCTGTCCATGTCGGCGCCCGAGTGGTACCGCGTCTTCCACCGCTGCTTGCCGCCTCGATCGACCAAGGTCGCCTTGAGACCCACCCACAAGCGGGAACGGCTCTCGCCGATGAACGTCACCACCGCGAAGGGGACCAGCTCGAGCGAGTCGACCGCGGACTGATTCGCAGCCACGAAGCGGTCCGGCTGGCTCTGTCGGGCGAGCGCCTCCGCGAGCATCTGTTCGGTGAGCGCGCGAAGGTCGACCGCGAGGTGCGTCCGAGCGTCCTTGGTCTTCGCTTCGCTATCGCTCGCCGCCATGGCACTCGCCATGATCCCGCCGCCGACGCCGAAGAGCCCCGCGAGAGTGGACTCTCGCCTCTCGGACTGATGACCGGAGACGTAGACCGCGGTGTCTGGGAAGCGGTAGACGCCGAAGGGAGTGTCCCAGGAATCCAGCGACTCGGACGACACGCGAACCGCGAGCGGCCCCTTGATGTCGGGCATCGGCTGGCGCGTCGCGTGGCCGGCACAACCGGTGGCGAGGAGCGCCGGGGCGAAGACGAGCGTGGCCTTGTGAGCCATACCTCTTCTCCTCCATGCTACCCGCGGCGCGTAGGCGGCTCCGTCCCTGGTGACGCCGAGCGTCAGCGCTTGCGATCGCGTCCGAAGAAGCCGTCCTTGGGCCGCGCGTGCGCGTGAAAGTGATCGGGGATGTTCCGCATGTGACCGTCTACCCAGAACTCGCCGAGCTGAGCCGTCGCGACCTCGCGCAGCTTCTCGCGCATGTGCGTGACGTGAGCCTCGGGCGGTGTCACGCCGTGGAAACGCCACACGACCATCGGCGTCTCACAGATCTCGCACTCGGCGATCCAG
>DATEMW010000273.1:0-5859 GCA_035275385.1 Candidatus Methylomirabilota bacterium
GTAGTAGCGCAGGTTCCACTTCGGGCGCGCGGCGTCGAAGAGATCGCCGGTGTAGCACATCGCCGCCTCGCAGAGGGCGCCGGAGCTCCGCACGGCGTCGATCGCGACGCGCATGTTGTCGACGCCGTTCAGCGAGTCGAAGACCCGGAACAGATCGATGCCCTCGCGCGCCGCCTGCGCGATGAAGTGCTGCACGACGTTGTCGGGATAGCTCGTGTAGCCGACCGCGTTCGAGGCGCGGACCATCATCTGGAGCAGGAGATTCGGGACCGCCGCGCGCAGGCGCGCCAGCCGCTCCCACGGGTCGTCGCGCAGGAAGCGCAGCATCACGTCGAACGTGGCGCCGCCCCAGCACTCGAGCGAGAACAGCTGCGGCGCAAGGCGAGCGTAGGCCGGGGCTACCGCGAGGATGTCGTGCGTTCGCACCCGCGTGGCCAGGAGCGACTGCTGGGCATCGCGCACCGTGGTGTCCGTGAAGTGAATGCGCGGCTCGCGCCGCATCCAGGCGAGGAAGCGCTCGGGCCCGAGCTCGCGTAGCCGGTCGCGGCTGCCGGGCGGGATCGGCTGGTCGACGTCGTACCACGGCACCGCCGGCCGGGCGAGCGGCGCCGCCGGGCGCGGCCGCCCCTGGATCTCCGGGTTGCCGTTGACGGTGATGTCGCCGACGAACGCGAGCAGGCCTGCCGCGCCGCCCGGCGTCGAGGCCAGCTCGACGAGCTCTTGTGTCTCGTCCACGAACCTCGTGGTGCATTTGCCGGCGGCGAAGGCCGGGTGCGTGATCACGTGGCGGAGGAACTCGAGATTGGAGGCCACGCCCTCGACCCGCGTCTCGTCGAGCGCGCGCCGCATGCGGCCGATCGCTTCCTCCGGCGAGCCGCCGCGCGCCACCAGCTTCATGAGCAGGGAGTCGTAGGACGGTGACACGGCCGCGCCGGTGTGGGCGCCGGCGGCATCGACGCGGACGCCGACTCCCGCCGGGGCTTCGCAGGCGGTGAGACGTCCGTGCGCCGGCGCGAAGCCGTGGGCCGGGTCTTCGGTCGTCACGCGGCACTGGAGCGCGTGGCCCGACACGGTGATCGCCTCCTGCGACGGCACGCCGGACGCGGGTCCGCCGATCCGCGCGCCGGCGGCGATCCTGAGCTGCGCCTTCACGATGTCGATCCCCGTCACTTCTTCGGTGACGGTGTGCTCGACCTGGAGCCGCGGATTGACCTCGATGAAGTAGAACGCCCGGGTGTCGGCGTCGAGGAGGAACTCGACGGTGCCGGCGTTGGTGTAGCGCGCGGCCCGCGCGAGGGTGAGCGCGGCGTCGGTCAGGGCCCGGCGCTCGGCGTCGGTGAGCGACGGCGCCGGCGCCCACTCGACGATCTTCTGGTGCCGCCGCTGGACGGAGCAATCGCGCTCGAACAGGTGCACCAGGTTTCCGTAGACATCGCCCAGGATCTGGACCTCGACGTGGCGCGCCCGGCGCAGGAGCTTCTCGGCGAACACGAAGTCCTCGCCGAAGGAGGCGCGCGCTTCACGCCGTGCGGTCTCGACCAGCTCGAGGAGCTCGGCTTCACGTTCCACGACGCGCAGGCCGCGCCCGCCGCCGCCGCGGCTGGCCTTGATCATGAGCGGATAGCCGATCGCCGCCGCGAGCCGTCGGGCCTCTCCGGGATCCCCAGGCAGGGGACCGGTCGCCGGAAGCACGGGCACGCCCACGCGCTGGGCCAGCTCGCGCGCGGCAATCTTGTCGCCGAGGACGCGCAAGGTCTCGGCGCTCGGACCGACGAAGGTCAGGCCCGCGTCGGTGCACGCGTGGGCGAGCTCGGGCTTGGCGGCGAGAAAGCCGTAGCCCGGATGGATCGCGTCCACGCGCGCCCGGCGCGCCACGCGCATCAGATCGGCCAGATCGAGGTACGCGTCGACCGGCGCGCGCCCGGCGCCCACCAGATAGCTCTCGTGAGCCGTGAACCGGTGCCGCGCGCCGCGGTCCTCCTCGGAAAAGATCGCGACCGTGTAGAGGCCGAGCTCGCGGGCCGCGCGCACGATCCGGATGGCGATCTCGCCGCGGTTGGCGACCAGCACGCTGCCGATCTTGGCAGGCACGAGCGGACTCGTCGGCTACGCCAGCGCGACCAGCATCTTGAGCCCGAGCGCGCCGATGACGATCGCGAAGATCCGCTTAAGCGAGCGCTCGGACGTGCGATGCGCCAGTCGGGCGCCGAAGGGCGCCAGCACCATGCTGCCCACCGTGAAGCCGATCAGCGCCGGCACGTAGATGTAGCCCACGCTCTGCGCCGGCAGCCCCTCGGCGCCCCAGCCGTTGATGAGGTAGCCCAGCGAGCCGACGACTGCGATCGGGAAGCCGACCGCCGAGGCCGTGCCGATCGCGGTGTGGAACGGCACGTTGCAGAAGACGAGGAACGGAATCGTCAACGTGGCGCCGCCCATCGCGGCCAGGGCCGAGCAAACGCCGATCACCGTGCCCGCGACGAAGAGGCCGGGCGGCGGCGGCAGCTGCCGCGTCGGCTTCGGCTTCCAGTTGAAGAGCATGCTCGAGGCCATGTAGAGGACGAACACCACGAAGATCACCGCGAGCGGAAACGTCGGAATGTGGCGCGCGACCAAGGTGCCGAGGCCCGTGCCGATGACGATCCCGGGCAAGAGCCGCCGCAGCACGCTCCAGTTGACCGCGCCGTGGCGGTGGTGCGCGCGCAGGCTCGAGAGTGACGTGAAGATCACCGTGGCCATCGCCGTCCCGAGTGCCACGTGCAGCATGTGGTCACGCGGAAAGCCCTGCGCCGCGAAGGCCATCGTCGTCAGCGGCACCTGGATGCCGCCGCCGCCCATGCCCAGCATGCCCGCGAAGAAGCCGATGAAGGCGCCGATCGCGACGTAGACGAGCAGCCAATGATCCACGGTGTGTGAGTATCGTCGAACTTCGCCGGCGTGGAGACCAGAAAGAGTGTCCAGGGCTGCGGGAACCATGTCTCGGAGTACGGACTGCCCGCGGCGCGCGCACGATCCGGCGCCGCGGGCGGGGGGTCAGCGCGATGATCGGCGATAGGCGCTCGGCGGCCGTCCGGTGATCCGCTGGAACACGTGGGCCAGATGCGACGTGTCGGCGAAGCCGAGCCGCGTCGCGATCGCCTCGAGCTTCTCGTCGGTGTGCGCGACGAGGTCCTGAGCGATCGCCACGCGGACGCGGGTGAGAAAGTCGCGCACGCTCATGCCGATCTCGGAGCGAAACAGATGGGCCAGGTGGCTGGCCGAGATCTCGGTGATCTGCGCGATGCCGTCGACCGTCAGATCTTCGTCGTAGTGCCGGCTCAGGTGATCGACCGTGCGGCCGACCGCCTCGCCGAGCCGCGGCCACGGGCCGTTCAGGCTATCGCCCGGCGGGAGCACGGCGCCGATGCGCTCGACGAGCGCTTCGAACGCGACCGGCGGGCCGAGGACGCCGCGGATGTTCAAGGTTTCCCAGACCGGTCCCCCGCCCAGATAGACGTCGTCGCACACGACCAGCACCGGGCACGCGGGCAGCTGCGCGCCGACCGCGCCGAGAAAGCGGCCGGCATCCTCGGCCGAGCGCTTGACGTTCAGCACGACGCATGTCGGCCGGAACCGCAGCATGTCGTTGAGCCCCTCGACGAGGGTAGCGCTCGTCTCCACGCCGGTCGCACGCGCCAGCACGACCGCCAGAGTCGCACGCCATCCCGGATCGCCACCGACCAGCAGGAGCCGATGGGTGCGGGGCACACGCAGGTCGCGCTCGGCGCGCTCGGGTGCTCCGCCGTTGCGCCGGGCGCGGTGCTCGAGCGCCTGGCGAATCGCCGCGATCAGCTCGTCTTCCTGGAACGGCTTCGTGACGTAGTCGGCGGCGCCGAGCTTCATGGCGGCGACCGAGGTGCGCACCGTCTTCACCGCGGTCATCATGATGACGGGGAGATCCGGCTCGAGCGCCTTGAGCTCCTGCAAGATCTCGAGCCCGTCGACCTCGGGCATCAGGATGTCGAGGAGGACCAGGTCGACGCGCTCGGCACGGACGATCCCGAGCGCCAAGCGTCCCTGCGGCGCTTCGAGAACGGTGTAGTGCTCGTCGAGCGCCAGCCGCAGCCCTTCTCTCACTCCGGCGTCGTCGTCGACGACGAGCACGACGGGCCGACCATTCGACGCCGGGCCAACTTCCTTTGGAGCTACGCGCACTTGCGAAAGGTCTCGGTGGGTCTTCACCCCGAGAGCCTGCCATAGGACATCGCAGTCACATACAGAAATTCCACAGCCGTGGACATTGACTGGGGGGGCGTGCTCTCCGACTGTGGGCGCGCCCGCGCTAGCCTTATGGGCAGGGAGAGTCCGCCCTTGCGCGGGGAGAGAGCAATCGGGAGACAGACCGCCATGATCAGGCCAAGACTGCTCGCGTCGCTCGCCGGGCTCGTGGTCGCCCTGGCCTTCATATCCGCGTCCGGCGCGGCGCAAGAGACGATCAGGATCGGCATCGGCCACCAGAGCCTGTGTACCGACACGTACTCGGGTGGCATCACCGTCAAGCAGCTCGGACTCCTCGACAAGCACCTGCCGCGCACGGGCAAGTACGCGAACGCCAGGTACGAGGTCGTGTGGGAGGACTACACGTCCGGACCGCCGATCACCAGCCAGATGCTCGCGGGCAAGCTCGACATCGGCGTGATGGGCGACTACCCGATGCTCGTCAACATCGCGCGCTTCCAGGAGACCGCCAGCCTGCGCTCGGTCATCGTGTCGATGACCGGCTACAACATGCACGGCTCCGGCAACTCCGTGGTGGTTCCGGCCGATGCGCCGATCTACCGGTTCGAAGACCTCAAGGGCAAGAAGGTCTCGGTGCCGTTCGGCTCGGCGGCGCACGGGATGCTCCTCAAGGCGCTGGTCGACCGCGGGCTCTCGTCCGACTTCTTCACCTTGATCAACCAGGCGCCGCCGATCGGCGCGACCAGCATCCAGGAGAAGAAGATCGACGCGCACGCGGACTTCTGTCCGTGGGGCGAGCTGATGGAGTTCAAGGGCTTCGGTCGCAAGATCTTCGACGGCAGCCAGACCGCGGTCGCGTACCTGCACGGCCCCGTCGTTCGCAAGGACTTCCTCGAGAAGCATCCGGAGATCGTCGTCGCGTACCTCAAGGCCGTGATCGACGCCAACGAGTGGATCACGCGGAACCCCGAGGAGGCCACCACCAAGCAGGAGCAGTGGACCTCGATCCCGAAAGAGGTGCTCTATCTCTACTTCGGGCGCGGCGGCTTCCTGACGCTCGACGCGACGATCAAGCCCAGGTGGGTCGAGGTGCTGAAGTACGACGCGACCGTGCTCCAGAAGATGAACATCATCAAGGGCGCCGACGTCGAGGGCTTCATCGACGACCGCTTCATCAAGCAGGCCTATCGCGAGCTCGGCCGCGACTACGGCCGAGACCAGCGCGTGATGGTGGCCGGCACGTCGCCGCTCGACGGCAAGGACGTGACCGGCGCGCCGATCAAGGATCCGCGCGCGGCCGCCGAGCTGTGGCTGAAGGGCGAGACCATCAGGCCCTACGCGTCCCTGGCGGGGCTGATGGCCGCGATGCGCGAGGCGGAGTCGGCGAGCCGCATCGTGAACGCGGCCTATGTCTTCGACTACCCGACGGGGCTCAAGCTCTTCGCCCATCGCGCCTTCTACGTCGCCGGCGGCAGCGGCAAGGCCGTGTCCGCGTCGCTGGTCGCCTTCGCCTGGAAAGAAGAGGCCGACGCGTTCGCGGCCAAGAACGGCGGCCGGGTGCTGTCGCTGGACGAGGCGAAGAAGCTGGGGGCCGCGCGGTAGATGGCCACGCTGGTCGGCGCGCCGACCGCGTCGCCGGGCGCC
>DATEMW010000274.1:0-3947 GCA_035275385.1 Candidatus Methylomirabilota bacterium
GGCCTGGCGCCCGGCGGCCGGATCCCGAGCTTGTCGATGCGCACGCGCAGCGTGTTGCGCGCGATGCCGAGCCGGGCCGCGGTGCGCGAGAGATTCCAGCCGGTCTGCTCGAGAGCGCTGCGGATGTGATCCGCCATCGCGTGATCCAGCGAGCCGACGTCGCTCGACAGGCCCTGCGGCGGCGGCGGCTCGGTCGCCGGCGTCTGGGTGAGGTCGAGCATCGCGCCGGTCACCTGCGGCGAGTCGGACAGGAGCGCGACGCGCTCCATCAGGTTGGCCAGCTCGCGGATGTTGCCGGGCCACGGGTGCGCGAGCAGCCGCGCGCACGCATCCTGGCTGAGCGTCCGCGCGGACACCCCGTAGTCGGCGGCGGCGCGCGCCAGGAAGTGGTTCGCGAGCAACAAGATGTCCTGCCCCCGCTCGCGCAGCGACGGCAGCCGCAAGGTCAGCACCGCCAGCCGGTGATAGAGATCCTCGCGGAAGCGGCGCTCGCGGATCGCGGCCGGCAGGTCCACGTTGCTGGCGCTGATGACCCAGACGTCGATCGGTTCGCTCTGCGTGCCCCCGAGCCGCCGCACCGCGCGCTCCTCGATGACCTTCAGGAGCTTGGCCTGCAAGGCCTCGGGCAAGAGACCCACCTCGTCGAGAAAGATGGTGCCGTGGTGCGCCGTCTGGAAGAGTCCCGGCTTGGAGCGCCGCGCGTCGGTGAACGCGCCGCGCTCGAAGCCGAACAGCTCGGACTCGAGCAAGGTCTCGGGAATCGCGGCGCAGTTGACGTCCACGAACGGCCCGGCGGCCCGGGGGCCGGCGCGATGCAGGAGGTCGGCGAGCAGGCCCTTGCCGGCGCCGGTCTCGCCCTGGATCAGGATCGACGGAGGGCGGTGCGCCGCGTAGCCGCGCCCGAGGAGCCGGCGAACGTCGTCACGCAGCGTCTCGATCGCCGGACTGGAGCCGAGGAGCCCTGCGAGAACGTCCATGGCGCCCGTATCCTACTCCACCGCGACACCCATTGTTCGTGGACGCTCGGTGCGGCGGCGCGAGCGTCCGCGCGGCGCGTCTCGCGGCTCGAGTGTCGGCTAGGCGCCGAGCGCGGCGAGGCGCGCCTTGATTTCTTCGAGGCGACGGCTCTGCGCGAGCTCGGTCATCGCGCGGCGATAGGTCGCGATCGCGTCGGCCTTCTGTCCGGCCAGGTCCTGGGTGCGCGCAAGACCGAGCAACAGATCCTCGTAGTAGAAATCCTTGGGCCCGAGCCCGGTCAGCGCGACCTTGAACGCGTCGACCGCCTTCGCGTAGTTGCGCTCGGCTTCCCACGTGTATGCGACGCCGCCCTGGCTCAACGTCTTGAGCGTCCGCGGCGGGCCCTGCGCGAGGGCCAGCTCCCAGGCGCCCCGCGCCTGGACGTACTGCTGGGCGTCGAAGCGCAGGCTGCCGAGATCGTACGCGACCTGGGCCGCGCCGGGGCCCGAGGGATATTGCGTGAGCGCGGTCTCGAGATCGCGGATCCCCGCGGCCCGCGCGTCGGCCGTCGCCTGTGCGCTCATGGCCGGCTGGGCGCGCGTCAACGCCAGCGCGTAGGCGGCCATCGCGTGCCGCTGCGAGACCATGTGCCAGTACCAGCCGCCGCCGGCGAGCGCGCCCACGACGACCGCCGCGGCGGTGGTGAGGATCAGTGTCCGAGGGGTCGGCCAGCTCACGTTCAGCATGTCGTCATCGTACGCGAAGTCCCCGGCGATATTGTCGTCCACAGGAGCCGCAGCGCTTCCAGCCCTGCGAGGCGCGACGCACGACGTGCCCGCAATGAGGGCAGCGCTGGAAGTTCATCCAGCCAACAACGAGGCCGATACCGGCCGCCAGCCCTATCCCCAACATCAGCGTGAGGTCCACGCCGCGCGCGCCTCAGGAAAGCTCGACGAAGACGTCGCCGTCGTCGACGGCCACCGCGAAGCACGCCATCTTCACCGCGGGGTTGTTGGCATTGGCGCCCGTCGTGACGTCCCAGCGCCACGCGTGCCACGGGCAGGAGACGAACCGGCCCTCGAGATCGCCTTCGCCGAGCGGTCCGCCGCGATGGATGCATGCGTTGTCGATCGCGTAGAAGGCCCCGTCGACGTTGAAGAGCGCCAGGTCCCTGCCCTCGGCCGAGACCACGCGCCCTTCCCCGACCGGGACGTCTTCGACGGCGGCCAGCCGGACACGCCGACTAGCCATTGGCGCGCGCGCCGTTCATCGCGCGAACCTCACGCCATCGGAAACAATCGCGGAGATGATCGTTCACCATGCCCGTGGCCTGCATGAAAGCGTAGCAGATCGTCGGCCCGACGAACCGGAAGCCGCGCCTGACGAGGTCTCGGCTCATCGCGCGCGAGGCGTCGGTCTCGGCGGGACACTCGCCGTGCCGCCGCCAGGCGTTCTGCGTGGGCTGGCCGCCGACGAACTGCCAGATGTACTTGTCGAACGTGCGGAACTCGCGCTTGACCTCGAGGAACGCCCGCGCGTTGGCGATCGTCGCCTCGATCTTGGCGCGGTTGCGGACGATGCCGGCGTCGCCCATCAGACGCTCGACCCGAGCCGCCGAGTAGCGCCCGATCTTCGCCGCGTCGAACCGGTCGAACGCCTTGCGGTATGCCGCGCGCTTCTTGAGAATCGTCGCCCAGCTGAGCCCGGCCTGAGCGCCCTCCAGGATCAGAAGCTCGAAGAGGAGCCTGTCCCGATGCAGCGGCACTCCCCACTCCCGATCGTGGTAGGCGATGTCGAGCTCTCCTCGGGCCCAGTCGCAGCGTCGCTTGTCCACCGACTCCTCCGGGGCCCGATGGTACTACCGGTCTCGCCGACCGTCACCGAACGGCGACGACTTGAACCTTGACCTCGGTCGCGCCCGCGACCGTGCGGTAGAGCGGTCAACGTCCTCGGTAGGTCGCGACGAGCTCTTCTGCCTGCCCCTGACTGACACCGGCGATCTCGAACGTCATCGTCACGTGGGCGAACCGGTTCGGCTCGGCCGCGGTCCGCGCGCCCTCGATCGTGACGTTGATACCAGTCATCGGGATGCCCGAGTCCTTGGCGTGCCCCTCGATCAGCGTGACGCCGCAGGAGGAGACTCCCGCGAGGAACGCCTCGCTGTTCGTGAAGGCGTCGGCCTGGGGCCGCGACGACGAATCGAGAGCGAGCTGGTGTCCACGGGCCCGGCTCACGGCCCGACCGATCACCCCGCTGCTGGAGGACCGAACAGCGTCGATCTTCATGTCGCTCATGTTGATCCCTCCTCTGAAGCGCTGCCGTACTACCCCGCGATATATCACACCTCGAGGCACCACCGCTCGGAGCGCCCTTTTTCCTGAAGGCGCCGGGCTCCTCATCCCCTACGATGGATTTTGATGCCGACTGCAGCCCGCCCGAACTCGCTCCAGCAGGCCGCCTCAGCCGTGTTCGCGGTCACGACGGTCGTGCCGCTCCTGATCTTCGTCTGGACGCTTCACCGGCTCGGGTCGCTCTCGCGTCTGCAGTCTCAGATCGGGCTCGGCCTCGCGCTCGGCATCGCGCTGTTGGGTTACTACATCTTTCGCCGGCTGATGGGCCAGATGTCCGAGCTGATCCGAGGGCTCGGACGCGCTGTGGAGCGCGGTGCGCGCTCGTCTGATGGGCGACTCGCCTCGGCCGCGCAGGATCGGGCGCCCGGACTGATCGCCGAGTACAAGCCTCCCGCCGTCGGCGCCGTCACCCAGCACGCTCCGGCGGCTCCCGCTCTGGCGGCCGCGCCGTCGGGCCCCGCCACGCCGCCACCGACCTTCCCGCGTCCGGAGCCGGCCCCTGCCCGGATGGCGATGGCGGCACCCGCTGCCGCGACGGTGACCGTGGTGCCCCAGGTCGAGTTCGAGTCCGCCCGCCCCCAGAGCGTCCCCGGTCTCGGGATGATCCAGGAAGTCGACGACCTGAGCCGCGCGATGGCG
>DATEMW010000275.1:0-5567 GCA_035275385.1 Candidatus Methylomirabilota bacterium
GGTCGGCCACGATCGCGGCGCCCGCGTCGCGCATCGCTTCGCCCTCGACCATCCGGCGCTCCTGACGCGGCTGGTACTGCTCGACATCGCGCCGACGTACGACGTCTTCGCGCGCACCGATCAGGTGAGCGCCCGCGCCCGCTGGCACTGGTACTTCCACCAGCTGCCGGACTTGCCCGAAGCCCTCACGGCCGGCCGCGAAGAGATCTACCTGCGCTACATGTACCGGACCTCCGCGTACAACCCGGCGGCGATCGAGGAGGAGGCCGTGCAGGAGTACGTGCGCTGCTTCCGGCAGCCCGGCGCGATGCGTGCGGCGTTCGACGACTATCGCGCGGGTGCCACGATCGACCTCGAGCAGGATGGCGCCGACCGTGACAAGAAGGTCGCGGCCCCGACCCTGGTTCTCTGGGGCGAGGCGGGCGGCCGCCGGCCTCAGGTGCCCGACATGCTCGGCGTCTGGAAGGAGCGCTGCGCGTCCGTCGTCGGCCATGCGGTACCCGGCTCGGGCCACTTCATCCCCGAGGAGCAGCCGGCGGCGGTGATCGAAGCGATCCTGCGATTCGTCGGCGACCCGGGCAAGGCCTGAGCACGATGCGGATGAAGAAGTCGGTCGCGCGCTGGTTCGAGCGCGAGCGGGTCTGTCGCGTCGCGAGCGCGAACGCTCAGGGCATGCCGCATCTGGTGCCCGTGTGCCCGGTCGTAGCGGACGGCAAGATCTACTACGCCTCCGCGAGCAAGGTCCGAAAGGTCCGCAACCTGGTCGACAACCCGCGCGTGGCGGTGACCGTGGATGTGTACTCCGACGACTGGACCCACATCAAGGGCGCGATGGTGCAGGGCACGACGCGGCTCTTCGCGAAAGGCCCCCGCTTTCGCCGGATCCGCGCGCTTCTCTACAAGAAATATGCGCAGTATCGCCGCGACGCCACGCTCGACGAGTCGGACTCAGTGATAGTCGAGGTGACGCCAGTCCACGTTTTCACCTGGGGCATGGACTAGCGGCCGGCGGCCGAGAAGGGCCCATCTGCTTCGTTGGCGCCCTCGTCGGCACGCTCACCGTCCTCGAAGGACGGCTCGCATGCCGCCTTCGGGCGCCGCCTCGCATCTGGACCCTTCTCGGCCGCCGGTTCACTCCGCGAGACAGACGCGATTTCGTCCGGTGCGTTTCGCGCGGTAGAGGGCCTGGTCGGCGGCGCGGATGACGTCTTCTGGATCGGCGCCGCCCTCGTCCGACTCGGCCACGCCGATACTGACGGTGATCGAGATCGTGCGCCGGCCGCCTGTCGCGCGCACGGGCTTCTCGGGGCGGATCTTGGGACGATCCTGTGCGCGCAAGGTGAAGGTCGACTCTTCGATCGCCTCGCGGAGATCCTCGACGTACGGCAGCGCTTCCTCGGCCGGCTTGCCGGGAAACAGCACGGCGAACTCCTCGCCCCCGTAGCGGAACGGCCGGCCGCCGCCCTCGGTCCTGGTCAAGGTGGAGCCGATCAGACGAAGCACCTGATCGCCCGCGGCATGACCGTACTCGTCGTTGAGCTTCTTGAAGTGGTCGATGTCGACCATCGCGACCGTATAGACGTCCGGCAGCCGCATGAGCGCATCCGTGAGGGCGCGCCGAGACGGCAGCCCGGTCAGCTCGTCGCTGAAGGCCATGCGATGCGAGGTCTCGATCAGCGACACGATGAGGATGAGCCCGCCCGTCGCCAGGTACACGGTGGAAGCCGGCCCGTCGCCGTGCAGACCAAGAAGCGCCGCCAGGAGCGCCCAGACGAGGCTCGCCTGGATGACGGTACGCCGGACCATGAACCGCAGCGCCGCGAGCGCGATCGCGCCCAGAAACGCGAAGAGCGCGGGAGGCGGGACCCGCGTGAACGGAAGACCGCCGGCCACCAATCCCTGCTGGAGGGCCTGAACGAGCGGCGCCAGCTCAGGACGCAGGAGGAGCGCGATCGCCAGCGGCTGCGCCAGGATGACGCCGAGGACCACCCGGCCCAGCCACGTGGATAGCGTCCGTTCGGAAAGCCAGGCAATCGCGACGAGATCGAGCGGGAGGAGCAGCGCGACCGCGGAGAACACGACACGGCCGACCGCGGCGGTCTCACCGACCGCCGGGAAGTAGGCCACCGCGCGCTCGGCGGCGAAGAGGACGGCCAGCGCGACGACGAGCTGGCTTCGCTTGAACCGCCAGCCCAGGAGGATCCCAACGCCGAAGATGACCCAGGAATAGACCGGCGCCGAGGTCGCCACCGCCGCGCGCATCGACGCAGACTGCAAGATGACCGTGGCGCCCAGAAGCAGCACGGCGCCGGGCGCCAGGTGGGGCAGGAGCCTATCCAGGAGCGTCCGTTACTGCGGCGGGTAGCGGAACGGTGCCCAGCCGTTTCCCTGGACCGGCTTGGGCTGATACGTCGCGGCCGACTTCGCCGGCTTCGGCGCCGCCGACTTCGTGCTGGCCCGCTTCCGCACCGCCGCCTTCGGCGTCGCCTTCTTCTTTTTCATGGAGCGCACTTTACAACAGCGACAGAAATATGGTCAATGAGAGGCCTTGCGTGTGAGAGCCCGAACCCCGTCCGCGCGCGCGGCACCGTCGGCGCCGAGCGCCGCGGCGCTGAGTCGACTGCGCGATCGCCGGTTCCGCCGGCTGCCGGCGCACCGCGTGCACGGCGAGCGAGGCGCGCTCGCGTTCGTGCGCGACGTCGGGTTCTGCTCGACGTTCTATCGGTTCCCCGAAGGCGTCGCGTGCTTGTGGGAAGCGGTCGCCGGCCGCGCGAATCCGCGCTGGCCGCGCCACTCGCACCACGACGCGGGCATCGGTCTCACGTGGAGCCTGAAGGACGTGCTGCCGACCACCAAGCGGGTGTACTACGGCAAGCTCCTGAAGGGCCGGCCGCTCCTCGTCGCGCTCGACGTGTTCCCGATGTTCTACGCGCTCGTGCGGGGCCGCCAGCGCGCGCGCGACTACCGGGTCGAGTACGAGGCGGGCCGGCTGTCGCACACGGCCCGGCGCATCATGGACGCGATGCTCGACGAGCATCCGCAGTACACGCGCGAGCTGCGCGCGAACGTGTTCATGCTCGAGCCCGGCAAGACGCGCGGCTTCGAGCGCGCAATGGCCGAGCTCCAGCAGGGGCTCTGGGTCGTCAAGAGCGAGGAGCGCTACGAGCCCACGTTTTCGTATCGCTGGGAGCTCGTCGAGTCGTGGCTGCCGGAAGCGGTCGCCGCGGGGCGGCGGCTCTCGCGCGAGGCCGCGATCGCCGGACTGATCGAGCGCTACACGCGGGGCGCCGTGTTCACGAGCGAGCGCGCGCTCGCGCGGCTGTTCGGCCTGCCCGCCGACGAGATCGCGCGCGCGGTGACGAGCTTGGCGCGCGCGCGAGCGCTCCGCGTGGACTGTGCCGTCGACGGCTGGCCGGGGCGCTGGCTGATCCACGCGGCCGTGGCGAGCTAGCCGACCGCCCTCAGCCCCCGCGGCAGTCTTCGCGGAGCGTCGCGCGCGCCAGGTCGAGAAAGCGGCGGATGTCCGCCTCGGTGTGGGCGAGCGAGAGGTAGAGCTTCGTCGACATCGGATTCAGAAAGATGCCGCGGCGGAAGAGGCCGAGCAGGAACGCTCGGGCGCGCGCGCGATCGGAGTCGAACGCGGTGCGGTAGTCGACGACCTCGTGATCGGTGAACACGATCGCCGCGAGCGGCCCGTCGCCCTGCACCTGCGCCGTGAACCCTTCGTCCTTCAGGACCGAGCGGAGCCCGGCGCGCAGCGATTCGCCGAGCGCGAAGAGCCGCGGGTACGTCCCGGCGCGCGAGAGCTCGGCCAGGGTTGCGAGCGCCGCGGCCGCCGAGATCGCGTTGCCGCCGACGCTCGACGCGAACCACACGTAGCGGTCCTCGCCGAGCCGGTCCTCGCGCACGAGATCGAGCACGTCGGCGCGTCCGGCGACGACGCCGATCGGATAGCCACCGCCGAGCGCCTTGCCGAACGTGGCCAGGTCCGGCCGCACGCCGTAGTACTCCTGCGCGCCGCCGTAGGCGAGGCGGAAGCCGGTGACGGTCTCGTCGAAGATCAGGAGCACCCCGAGCTCGGCGGTGAGCTCGCGCAGGCCCGCCAGGAAGCCGGGCTGGGGCGGCGTGCACCGGTGCAGCGGCTCGACGATGACCGCGGCGATCTCGTGGCGATGCGCGGCCAGGATGGCGGTGGTCGTGCGCAGGTCGTTGTACGGTGCGACCAGCACGTCGGCGACCGCGCTCGCCGGCACGCCCGCCGACGTCGGCTCGCCCTGGGGAAACGCCAGCCGGCGCTGCGGAAACAGGCTCACGGTGCCGACTTCGTTCGCGCCGTGGTAGGCGCCCTCGAACTTCAGCACGCGCGGACGCCCGGCATGGGCGCGCGCGAGCCGGACGGCGTACGCGGCGGCCTCGGTGCCCGACGCGCAGAACCGCAGGCGCTCGGCGCACGGGACCGCGCGCGCTAGTTCTTCGGCGAGCTCGAGCGAGGCGTCGGTGAGGTACGCGAAGTTCGAGCCGAGACCGGCTCGGCGGCGCACCGCCTCGACGATCGCCGGGTGGGCGTGGCCGAGGAGCACCGATCCCCAGCCCATCGTGAAATCGGTGAAGGCGCGGCCCTCGGTGTCCCAGACCGTGGCGCCCTCACCGCGGGCGAGCACCACCGTGAGCTCGCGCGGCAGGTTGTACTCGCCGGGCGAGCCGGCTGGAAAGAGCGCCCACGCACGCTCGGACGCGGTCGACACCGAGGTGGGCTTATCGTGAGCGAGATTCGAGGATCAGGGATCCGAGCAATCCCTGAAGCATCCGCAGTTCCGACAGACGATCTTGCACTGTCGCTCTTCCATCCGGGCGCCGCAGCGCTCGCACTGATGCACCCACTCGGTGCCGGACGCGGGCCGGGGGATCGTAGGCGACGCGACGGAAGGAGGCGGGCTCGGGCGCGACTGCATGCCGCTGGTACACTACCCCGCATGGCCGAGGACTGGCAAGATCTAGAGTTCCTGCGCCACGTCTTCGACGAGACCCAGGTGGTGCGCAAGCCCCTGACCGGGATCATCACGGGCTATCACGTGCTGCCCTACATCCTCATCGGACCCGAGCACGACCAGCCGGGCCGCTCCGTGGAGGTTCGCGGCCGCATCAAGGTCTCGCCGCGACTGATCATCGGCGGCGGCGGGGGCCCGACCTACGGCGAGATGTTCGGCGAGACGGAGCTGATGGACCAGCGCCTGATCGCGCGCGTGTTCAGCTTTCGCTACGCCTCGCGGGTCTCGCTCGAGAGCGAGGAGCTCAAGATCCGGCGCCATGACCGGGACGCTCACGGCCACGTCGAGCGCGTGCTCGAGGAGCTCTCGCGCCGCGAGGTGATCGACACCGGCGTCATCACGACCCCGGACGCGCGCTTCTATCCCGTCGCGCTCGACCGCTTCATCCGCGAGATCCTCGACCAGGAGTTCCGCGAGTAGTGCGGCCGGCCGCACGCCGCCGGTGAAGCGCCCGCGCGCCGTCGTCGCGCTGATCGTCCTCGCCCTGGCCGGCCTCGCGGGCGTGCTCGCCTGGCGCTC
>DATEMW010000276.1:0-3479 GCA_035275385.1 Candidatus Methylomirabilota bacterium
GCAGGCTGGCGACGCCGTTGTAGGCGCGGACGCGGTCGATGTAGTGCTGCACGACGGCGACGCACGTCGTGCGGCCCGATTTGATCGCCGCGTGCAGCTCGTCGATGGTCGCCTCGTCGAGACGGAACGGCGCGTTCTGCGGGTCAGGCGTCGCTGCCACGGTGTTGCTCCTCTCCGCCGGCTCCCTGGGGGCGCCGCTTCGCGAAGTCTGCGGCGAAGAATAGTGCACGAGCACCTCGGAAGCCAGCCGGTGCCCCGGCGCAGCGGTCGTGGTAGGCTCCCGGTTCGCCGCGGCTCGCGGGGCGTTACGCGGAGACGAGGAGGCTACTCGATGCGCCATAGCGGTACGACCGTCGCAATCGTTCTCGCATTGGGCACGCTCGGCATCCCCGGCCCGGTGGTCGCTCAGCGCGGCGCTGATCCACTCCCGGAGCTTCGGCTGGCCCAGGCGCTTACCGAGCAGACGACGACCGGCGAGGTCCTCGCCGTGAATCGCGCGGCCCGGACTCTCACCGTCCGGTCCGTGGTGGGTGGAAGGACGATCGATTCCATTTTCTCGGTCTATGAGTCAGCTGCCCTGACCTTGACCACTCTCGAGCCGGGTGACGTGGTTCGGATCACCTACGTGACGCGAGGCGACCAGCCGCAGGCCCGAAGGCTCGTGAAGGTGACCGCGGCGGACAGACCGCGATAGGTCTGTCAGGCCCGGGCTCAGCTGGATTCGCGGCGGCCCGAGAGGCGCGTTACGCTGATGCCGAGGCAGTCGCCGTGCGCGTGCTGATTTCCGTGTGCGAACCGAGACTCGCCGGGCTCATCGGCCGGGGCCTCAAGGAAGAGGGCCATTCCACCGAGGTCGCGCCCGATGGCAAGGTCGCGCTCGACCGTCTGGCCGACGACCTTCCGTTCGATCTCCTGATTCTCGACGCGGAGCTGGCGCGGCCGAGCGGGCTGGAGATCCTGACCGCGCTGCGCGCGGCTCACATCGATACGCCGGCGCTGCTGCTGACCGGCGGCGACGCGAGCGGCGACATCGTGAGCGGGCTGAATCGCGGCGCCGACGCGATCTTGCCAAAGCCGTTCGCTTTCGACGAGCTTCTTGCCCGCGCTCGCGCGCTCCTGCGACGGCGCTCGGCGTATCGATCGCCGTGTCTCACGCTCGGTGACTTGACGCTCGATCCGGCCGCCCATCGCGTCACCCGCTCGGGCCGGCGCATCGCGCTGAGCGCCCGCGAGTACGCAGTGCTCGAGTACCTTCTGCGCAACCCGGGACAGGTCTTGACCCGCGAGATGATCGCCGAGCACGTCTGGGGGCCGGACTACGACGCCGCGAGCAACATCGTCGACGTCTACGTCGGCTATCTCCGCCGCAAGCTCGACGTCGATGGCGACCGACCGCTCCTCCGCACGATCCGCGGCGTCGGCTACATGCTCGAGCGGGCGCGGTAGCCTCAGCCGTTCAGGCGCGGCTTCTCAGGCTGGCCTCATCGTAGCTTCAGCCACGGCTCATACCGTGACGGGCATGGCGCTGCCCGCCGAGCCGACACCAGCGAAGATGCCGCACCCAGCGCCACGACGAACGCCCACGGCGTCCGTCGCACCGGCGCCGTCGTTCGCCGACGTCACGCGGGACGTCGTCAGGACGCTCGGGCCCCCCGGCCGTGCCTACTTCGCGTGGATGTCCGTGTTCAGCCTGGTGCTGGCCGTGGGCATCGTCGCCTGGACCGTGCAGATCTGGAAGGGGCTGGGGATGGCCGGACTGCGCGCGCCGCAGTTCTGGGCGCTCTACATCACCGCCTTCGTGTTCTGGATCGGGCTCGGACACGCCGGAACGCTGATCTCGGCAATCCTGTACCTCTTCCGCGCCCGGTGGCGGACCTCGGTCTATCGGGCCGCGGAGACCATGACGGTCTTCGCGGTCATGACGGCAGGCCTGTTCCCGATCCTCCACCTGGGCCGCATGTGGTTCATGTATTTCCTGTTCCCGTACGGCAACCAGCGCCATCTCTGGCCCAACTTCCGCTCGCCCCTCATGTGGGACGTCTTCGCGGTCTCGACCTATCTCTCGATCAGCGTCATCTTCTTCATCGTCGGTCTCGTGCCGGACCTGGCGGCGGTGCGAGACGCCTCCTCGGGCTGGCGGCGCCGTATCTTCGCCGTCCTCGCCTTCGGCTGGGAGGGCGCGGATTCACAGTGGCGGCACTATCGCCGTGCCTACGGACTGCTGGCCGCGCTGGCCACGCCGCTCGTGCTCTCGGTGCACAGCGTCGTGTCGTGGGACTTCGCGATGGCGCTCGTTCCCGGATGGCACTCGACCTTGTTCGCGCCCTTCTTCGTGGACGGCGCGATCTTCTCGGGCTTCGCGATGGTGATCGCGCTCGTCATCCCGATGCGGCACTTCTTCGGCCTGCACCGGTACGTGACCGAGCGGCATCTCGACGCGCTCGCCAAGCTGCTGCTCGTCACCGGACTGCTCCTCACCTACTTCTACGTGTGCGAGGCGTTCACCGCCTGGTACAGCGGCGATCACTTCGAGCGCGCCTCGCTGTTCTGGCGTGTCACGAGCTCGTACGCGTGGGCCTTGTGGCTGATGTACTTCTGCAACTGCATCGTGCCGCTGGCGCTGTTCTGGCGGCGCGTGCGGGTGAGCCCGGTGCCGCTCTACGTGGTGTGCGTGTTCGTCCTCGTCGGCATGTGGTTCGAGCGATTCAACATCATCGTCCCGTCGCTCGCCCACGACTTCTACCCCTACACCTGGGGAATCTACCTGCCGACGGTCGTCGACACGACGATCGTCGTGGCGAGCTTCGCCTGGTTCTTTCTCCTCTTCCTCGGGTGCATCCGGCTGATGCCGTCGGTCTCGATCGTCGAGGTGAAAGAGACGCTCGAGCCCTAGGCGCCGGCAAGCACCGCGGGCTCGCGGTCGGCCATCGCGCCGAGCTCGCGCTCGAGCACCGCGTCAAGGGCCGGCGCCGACCATCCGATGCGACCGGCGACGAGGAGCCGCTCGCGAAGCCGGCGGGTTCTGGCCTCGAGCGGGCGGACCGCGTCGGCGGCCGCCACGATGCGCCCGGCTTCAGCGTACGAGAGCCCGAGCACCTCGGCGGCGCGCACCCAGTCGCCGATGCTGAAACGGGCGCCGGTCCGGTATCGCACCGCGCCGGTGATCGCGCACATCTCGGTGCTCCCCAGGTACGCGCGCATCTTTCCCTCGGAGGTCAGGCGCCAGCGGTAGGGTGTTTCGGCGAGCAGCGCGACGAAACCCTCGATCGCCGGGGACGAATCGCCCTGGACCAGTCGTTCGTATTTCATCGCGCCAACTCCTGATGCTGCTGCAAGGGATCGTAGTCGGGCGCGTGCAGAATCCGCTCGAGCGGAAGATCGACGTGAACCACCAGCTCGATCCAGCTCATCCAGGCGATCCACTCCGAGGGCACGAGCACCCGCTTGCCGAACGGCCAGTGGCGCGTCTTGACGATCAG
>DATEMW010000277.1:0-25334 GCA_035275385.1 Candidatus Methylomirabilota bacterium
CGCGCGCCGCGCGGTCGCGGCGTACCCGGAGATCCAGCTGGTCCGCGGTGACGCTGCGGCGCTGCCATGCCGGCAGGGCGCGGCCGACATCGTGACCAGCGCGCTCACGCTCCACCATCTCGAGCCGGCTCAGGCCGCCGCGGGCCTGCGCGAGATGACGGCGGCGGCGCGCATCGCGGTGGTCGTGAACGATCTGCTCCGGCGGCGTCTGTCGCTCGGCCTCGTCTGGCTGGCCACGCGTCTTCTGGGCTGTCATCCGATCTCGTGCCACGACGGCCCGTTGTCGGTGCGGCGGTCGTACTCGGCGGATGAGCTGCGCACGCTCGCCGCCAACGCCGGCGCCCGCCGGCTCACGATCCGCGAATACCCGGTGCTCGGACGACTGGTGGCGGTCCTGTCGTGACGACCGACGTGATCGTCGTCGGCGCCGGCCCCGCGGGGGCCGCGACGGCCATTTTGCTGGCCGAGCGCGGACTCTCGGTGCACCTGCTCGACCGTGCGCGGTTTCCTCGGCCGAAGATCTGCGGTGAGTACCTGAGCCCCGAGGCGCCGCGGCTCCTGGACCGGCTCGGCGCGCTCAAAGCCGTCGACGCCGCCGCGAGCGCGCTCAGCGGGATGAAGATCACGGCGCCCGACGGCACGACGCTCGTCGGCACGTACCGGTCGATCGGCGCCTGGCGGCCCTACCGCGAGCACGCGATGGCGATCACGCGCGAGGCGCTCGACGCGATCCTCGTGGACCGCGTGCGCGCGCTGCCCGTCGACTTCCGCGAGCAGACGCGAGTCACCGACCTCGTTGTCTCCGGCGATCACGTGCTCGGCGTCGAGCTGATCGACGGCGACGCGCGCCGCCAGACCTTGCGCGCGCCCCTCACGATCGCGGCGGACGGCCGCTCGTCGGTCGTGGCGCAGCGGCTCGGTCTGCGCCGGCCGCACCGTCTGCAGCGCATGGCCATGGTCACCTACGTCGAAGAGCTCAGCGGACTGGGACGGGTGGGCGAGATCTTCGTCGATCCGCCGGACTACGCGATCCTCAATCCGGTCGCGCCGGGCCGCGCGAATCTGAGCCTGGTAGTGCCGCTGGCCCACGCGGCGCCGTGGAGCGGGCGTCTGGAGACCTTCTTCGACGCCCGCGTGAAGCACCTGCCGCACCTGGCGCGGCGGATCGCCGGCGGCCGACGCGTCGCGCCGGTCCGGGCGATGGGGCCGCTCGCGTATCGAGTCGACCCGCCGCGCACCGGCGGCGTGCTGATGGTCGGCGACGCCACCGGCTTCTTCGATCCGTTTTCGGGCGAGGGCATCTATAACGGTCTGCGGAGTGCCGAGATGGCGGTCGACACCGCCGTGCAGGCGCTCGGCCGCGGCGACGTCTCGGCGCGCGCGCTGGCCGGCTACGATCGTGCCCGCCGGCTCGCGACGCGCGACAAGGACCGCGTCACGCACGCGCTCCAGATCGTGGTCGGCCATCGCCGGCTGGCCAACCTGGCGGCGCGGTTCCTCGCGCGCCGGCCGCGGGTGCTCGACCTCCTGCTGGGCGTCCTGGGCGACTTCGTGCCGCCCCGCGCGCTCCTGACCGCCCTGTTCGCGCGCTCACGGTTCTGACCACCGGCCGTCCTCCTCAAGGAGATCCTCGATGAGCCCGAGCGACAATCTGCCGCGCCGCTTCGCGCGCGTCTACACCGCCGCGATCACCGACGTCATGGACGAGATGGGCCTGCGCCGCCAGACCTTGCCGGCGGCGATCCAGCCGCTATCGCCGGGGATGCGCACGGCGGGCTACGCGTTCACCGCGCGCGGACGCGCGCACAGCGGATCGCCGCGGGAGCGCGATCAAACTCTGAAACAGTTTCTGGGGATGCTGGGCGCGGTGCCGGCCGAGTCCGTGCTGGTGCTCGCCGCGCACGATAACGTCGCGGCGCACTTCGGCGAGCTGAGCGCGGCCTGGTTTCGCGCGCGCAAGGTGCGCGGCGCCGTCATCGACGGCGCGACGCGCGACGCGACCGCGATCATGCGCATGGGCTTTCCGACGTTCGTGCGCTACCGGACGCCGCAAGATTCGGTGCCGCGCTGGCGCGTGTCCGACTGGGGCCAGCCGGTCACGATCGGCAACATCCGGGTGAGCCTCGGCGACGTCGTCGTGGCCGACCTCGACGGGGTCGTGATCGTCCCGCGGCGCGCGGCGCAGGAGGTGCTCCGCCGCTGCGAGAAGCTGGTGGGGACGGAGAACAAGGTGCGCTCGGCGGTGCGGCGCGGCATGGCGCCGCTTGCCGCGTATCAGAAGTTCGGCAGCTTCTGACCGCGACGCCGTCCGGCGTGGCTCACCCCGGAGCGACGATCGCGCGCGACGCCTCGCGGATGACCTGAGCCGCCGAGCGGCCGAACACGGACGCCAGCAGCAGGCCGATGACGATGTCCGGCCACGGTGAGCCGGTGGCGGCGACCGCCGCGGCGGCGACGAGCACGGCCGCGTTGCCGATCACGTCATTGCGCGAGCAGATCCAGGCCGATCGCATGTTGACGTCGTCGCCGCGGCGAGCCCAGAGCAGCGCCAGGCAGACGACGTTCGCGACGAATGCCATGAATCCGACGGCGCCCATCACTTCGACGACCGGCGTCAGACCGTGCGCGATTTTCAGCGCGACCTGCACCAGGAGCCCGACGCAGAACGCCGCCATGACCAGCCCCTTGAGGAGCGCCGCACGGGCCTGCCACACGACGCCGCGCCCGATGACGTAGAGACTCACGCCGTACACGATCGCGTCGCCCAGCATGTCGAGGGAGTCGGCGAAGAGCGCCGTCGACCGAGCCAGGACGCCCGAGACCGACTCCACGAGAAACATCGCGGCGTTGATCCACAGGACGACGAGGAGGACCCGCCGCTGCTCGCGCGGGATCTCGCGAACCTCGCAGCAGGCGTCCACGGGAGGGCTACCGGCGGCGGCGGGCTGAGCGGGGCGCCGCCGGCCGCGCGGACTCGTCGGGCTCGTCGCGGGCTTCGGCGCCGGCGATCTCGGGCAGCGCGGCTTCTTTCAGCGGCTTGCCGACGTGATCGCGGATCCACTTCGCGTCCCACCACTCGAGCGGCGTGACCGAGATGCCGTTGACCAGCACCTCGTAGTGGAGGTGATCGCCGATCGCCAGGCCGGTCGACCCGGTACGCGCGATTTCCTGGCCCTTCTCGACCGCATCGCCCACCTTCACGGTCGTGCTCGACAGATGCGCGTAGAGCGTCTGCAGACCGAGCCCGTGGTCGATGACGACGGTGTTGCCGTAGATCGTCAGCGGCTCGGCGAACACGACCACGCCCTTGTTGGAGGCCGGCACCGGCGACTGTCGCGTCGACGCCAGGTCGTATCCGAAATGGATCTGGCGGTCGATCTCTTTGCCGCTGTGGACGTAGGTGCGCGTCTCGGCGAAGTTGGCGAACACCTTCGTATTGCGCGCCTGCACGAAGGCACCTTGCCAGAGCGGCTTGTCGGCGGTGGTGGCGCCGATCTTCCGCTTGGTCTCCTCGGCCTGCTTGCGCAGGTCGCGGTTGATGATGAGGAACCCCTCGACCAGCGAGTCGGTCGCGGGCCGCTGTGGCAAGAGCTCGGGGACCTTGCCCTGCAGGAACGCGTCCTTGATCTCGATCGTGTCCTTCGGAAACTTGCGCGGCTTGATCTCGGCCGGGATCCCGCGTGAGGCGGTGTTGCCCGCTTCGTCGCTGGCGCGGATCTGGATGGGCGTGGCCGGGTCGTAGTCCCACGGCAGCGCGACCAGCGCGACCCGGGCGCCCTTGTCGGCCGGCCCGAACGCGAAGGACGGGAACGCCGTCGCGCCGGCCAGGACCTCGGTCTTCGCGGCGCCGGACACGCGGAACGCGATGAGGCCGGTGCCGCCGGGCGAGAGATAGCGCGTCGAGGCGAGCAGCTCGAGCTTCGGCGGCGTGAGATCGACGGTGACCGGATAGGCGGCGATCGCGCGGTCGTCCCGGCGGAAGGGCCGCCAGAAGCTGTCGCGCGCCCACACCTCGATGTTCGCGCTGCCCTCGCGCAGCCCGAGCGCCGCGCTGTCGACCACGACGGGAATCTCGACGCGCTGGCCCAGACCGCTGTCCTTCGTGGCGATCGGCGTCGATTTGCCCGCCTGCTCGACGCGCACCTCGACCCGCGCGACGTTGCCGCGCCGGGCTTCGACGACGACGGCGAACGAGCTCTTCTGACCGATGAACCGCGGGGGAGTCGTGACGGATTGCACGCCGGGGACCGTCTGCCGCCAGACCAGATATGCCACGGAGCCGACGACGGCCACGAGGAGAACCAGGACGACGAGCACCCAGGCCTTCGCACGAGACCGCTTGGGCACAACGGATGATACCACGCCGCTCGTCCCATCCTTGACACTCGCGGTGGCGCATCGTTAGCATGACCCGGTGTCGACCTCCGTCTGGCTGATCCCCCTCTTCCCGCTGGTCGGCGCGCTGCTCAATATGATCTTCGGCCGAGTGATCGGCCGCTATGCCCATTGGATCGCGGTGCCGGCGCTGGCGGGATCGTTCATCGCCGCATGCGCGGTGTTCTCGCGCGTGGCCTCGGGCGAGGCGTTCACCACCACGCTCTTCAGCTGGGTCGTCGCCGGCGACTTCGAGACCGCGGTGGCCGCGTACGTCGACCCGCTCACGGGCGTCATGCTGCTGGTCGTCACGGGCGTCGGCGCGCTGATCCACCTGTACTCCGTCGGCTACATGCACGACGATCCCGGCTACCCGCGCTACTTCGCATACCTGAACCTCTTCGTGTTCTCGATGACGATGCTCGTGCTCGCCGGCAACTTCCTCTTGCTGTACGTCTTCTGGGAAGCGGTCGGCCTCTGCTCCTACCTCTTGATCGGCTTCTGGTACACGCGGCCGGCGGCGGTGCAGGCGGGCAAGAAGGCGTTCATCGTGAACCGCGTCGGTGACTTCGGCTTCGGCCTCGGGATCATGTGGCTCTGGATCTCGGTCGGCACGCTCGACTACGGCGCCGCGTTCGCCGCGGTCGACGGGATCGCGCCCAGCACCGCGACCGGCATCGCGCTGCTCTTGTTCATGGGAGCCTGCGGCAAGTCGGCGCAGCTGCCGCTGCACACGTGGCTGCCCGACGCGATGGAGGGGCCGACCCCGGTGTCGGCGCTCATCCACGCCGCGACGATGGTGACGGCGGGCGTGTACATGGTCGCGCGCAGCCACGTGATCTTCGAGCGCTCGCCGATCGCGCTCGAGGTGGTCGCGTGGGTCGGCGTGGCGACGGCGATCTTCGCGGCGACGATCGCCCTGGTGCAGACCGACATCAAGCGCGTGCTCGCCTATTCCACCGTGAGCCAGCTCGGCTACATGTTCGCCGCCGTCGGCGTCGGCGCGTACGCCGCCGGAATCTTCCATCTGGTCACGCACGCCTTCTTCAAGGCGCTCCTGTTCCTCGGCGCCGGCAGCGTCATCCACGGCCTCGGCGGCCAGCAGGATCTGCGCAAGATGGGCGGGCTCTCGTCGCGCATGGTCGCGACCACGATCACGACGACGATCGGCGGTCTAGGCCTCGCCGGGCTGCCGGGGCTCGCCGGGTTCTTCTCGAAGGACGAGATCCTCGCGGCCGCGTACGGCAGCGGCCACAAGGGCCTGTGGGCGCTCCTGCTGCTGGGCGCGTTTCTGACCTCCTTCTACACCTCGCGGATGCTGTTCCTGGCCTTCTACAGCGGCCCGCGGATGAGCAAGGAGGCGGCCCACCACGTTCACGAGTCGCCCGGCGTGATGACCTGGCCGCTCTGGGTGCTGGCGTTTTTCACCGTGATCACGGGTATCGCGTTCGGGATTCCCGCCGACCACGGCACGCGCTTCGAGCGCTTCCTGGCGCCGGTGTTCTCCGTGCACGAGAGCGGGCACAGCGGTCTGGTGGCGCTGATGCTGCTGCTCTCGGCGGTCACGGCGTTCGTCGCCGGCGTCGTGGTGGCCTGGTACATGTACATGGCGACGGGCGTGCGCGCCGACGAGATCGGCAAGCCGCGAACGCCGATCCACGCGCTCCTCCTCAACGCCTACTACGTCGATGCGCTGTACGACCGCGCGATCGTGCGGCCGCTCCTGGCGCTCTCGACGTTTTTGGCCCGCGTCTTCGACATCGGCCTGATCGACGGAATCGTCAACGCGGTCGGCCGCGCCGTCGTCGCGGGCGGGGCGAGCCTGCGGCGAATCCAAACGGGCTACACCGTCAACTACGCGCTCACGATGCTCGCCGGCGCCGTCGCCATCGTCATCTTTCTCCTCGCGCGATGACCTTTCCTCTCGTGTCCCTGGTCACGTTCCTGCCGGGCGTCGCCGGGCTCGTGCTGCTGTTCGTGCCGCGGCGCGCCGCGCATGTGCTGCGGCCCGCCGGGCTCCTCGTGGCCATCGTCACGTTTTTGCTCTCGCTGCCGCTCTACTTCGGGTTCGATTCCGAGATCATCGGCTATCAGTTCGAGGAGCAGCTGCGCTGGATGCCGACGCTCGGCGCGAGCTACCACGTGGGCGTCGACGGGATCAGCCTCCTGCTCGTGCTGCTGACGACGTTCCTCATGCCGCTGGCGCTCGCCTCGGCCTGGGGCTCGATCGAGGACCGCATCAAGGAATTCATCGCGACGATGCTGATCCTCGAGACCGGGATGCTCGGCGTGTTCGTCAGCCTCGACCTGTTCCTGTTCTACGTCTTCTGGGAGGCGATGCTGATCCCGATGTACTTCGTCATCGGGGTGTGGGGCGGCCCGAACCGGATCTACGCGGCGGTGAAGTTCGTGCTCTACACGATGGTCGGCTCGCTCCTCATGCTGATCGCGATCCTGGCGCTCTACTACCAGTACGGCGGCGCGACGGGCCGGTACACGTTCGACCTGCCGGTGCTCACGCACTACGTGATGGCGCCCGGCCGCGCTCAGAACTTGATGTTCCTCGCGTTCGCGCTGGCCTTCGCGATCAAGGTGCCGCTGTTCCCGTTCCACACCTGGCTGCCCGACGCCCACGTCGAGGCGCCGACGGCCGGCAGCGTGATCCTGGCCGGCGTGCTCTTGAAGATGGGGACGTACGGATTCCTGCGCTTCTGCCTGCCGCTGTTCCCCGACGCGAGCATGACATTCGGTCCGCTCGTCTTCGCGCTCGCGGTGATCGGCGTGATCTACGGCGCGTGGGTCTCCACCGTGCAGCCCGACATGAAGAAGCTGGTCGCGTACTCGAGCGTGAGCCACCTCGGCTTCGTGATGCTCGGCCTCTTCACGCTCAACCAGCAAGGGCTCGTAGGCGGCCTCATCCAGATGGTCAACCACGGGCTCTCGACCGGCGCGCTCTTCTTGATGGTCGGCATGATCTACGAGCGCCGTCACTCGCGCCTCATCACCGACTTCGGCGGTCTCTGGCAGGTCGTGCCGGCGTTCTCGGCCCTGTTCCTGGTGGTGACCTTGTCCTCGCTGGGGCTGCCCGGGCTCAACGGGTTCGTCGGCGAATTCCTGATCCTGCTCGGCGCCTTCCAGCGAAGCCCGTTGACGGCCGCGCTGGCAACGACCGGCATCATCTTCGCGGCGGTCTACATGCTGTGGATGTACCAGCGTGTGATATTCGGCCCGATCACGCATGAGGCCAACCGCCGCCTGCCGGACCTCACGACCCGCGAGTGGGCGGTGCTGGTGCCGGTCCTGGTGCTGATCGTTTGGATCGGTGTCTATCCCGCGGCATTCACCGGTAAGACCGAGACGACCATCGAGGCCCTGATCGCTCAGATCCAGGCCAAGACCGGCGCGAGCCGCTAGGCATGGACGCGATCGTTTTTCCGCAGGTGCTCATCGGCCCGCTCGCGCCGACGCTCGTCGTGCTGGCGGCCGCTGCGATCGTGCTCGTGCTCGACGTGGTCCGGCGCCCGCTGCCCCGCGAGCTGCCGGCGATGGTGGCGCTCGCCGGCATGGTCGGCGCGCTGCTCGCGACCGTCATGCGGTGGAGCACGCCGGGCCGCGCCTTCCGCGACATGGTCGTGCTCGACAACTTCGCGCTGTTCTTCAACGTGGTGATCTGCTACGCGGGCGCGCTCGTCGTCCTGCTCTCGATGGACTATCTCCGCCGCACCGGCACGGAGTCGGGCGAGTACTGGGCGCTCGTGTTGTTCTCGACCTCCGGCATGATGCTGATGGCCGCCGCGGGCGACCTGATCGTCGTGTTCCTGGCGCTCGAGCTCATGTCGCTCTCGCTCTACGTTCTGGCCGGGCTCTTCAAGCGCGAGCTCGTCTCGAGCGAGGCGGCGATGAAGTATTTTCTCCTCGGCGCCTTCGCGTCCTCGTTCCTGCTCTACGGCATCGCGCTCATCTACGGCGCCACCGGGACGACGAACCTGGACCGTATCGCCGCGGCGGTGGCGTCCAAACCGCGCGATCCCCTGTTCATCATCGGGCTCGGCCTGATGATGGTCGGATTCGGCTTCAAGATCTCGTCGGTGCCGTTTCACATGTGGGTCCCCGACGTCTATCAAGGCGCGCCGACGAGCGTGACGGCGCTGATCGCCACCGGCTCCAAGGCCGGCGCCTTCGCGGCCTTGATCCGCGTCCTGATGGTGACGTTGCGCGGCGTCCCGCCCGACTGGGCGGCTCTGCTCTGGGCGATGGCCGCCGTGACGATGACGGTGGGCAACGTCGTGGCGCTCGCCCAGTCGAACTTCAAGCGGATGCTCGCTTACTCGTCGATCGCGCACGTCGGCTACATGCTGGTCGGACTGGTCGCCGGCGGCGTGGGCGGCGCCGGCTCCGTGCTCTTCTATCTCCTGACGTACACCTTCACGACCGCCGGCGCCTTCGGCGTGATCACCCTGTGCGAGCGCGCGCGCGGCGAGGCGGTCGAGGTCGCCGACTACGCGGGGCTCGCCCGGCGGCACCCGATCCTGGCGGCGACGCTCACGCTGTTCCTGCTCTCGTTGGTCGGCATTCCGCCGCTGGCGGGATTCGTCGGGAAGTTCTACGTGTTCGGCGCCGCCGTGCGCGCGGGCTACATCTGGCTCGCGGTCATCGGCGTGCTCAACTCGGCGGCCGCGGCCTATTACTACCTCCGCATCATCGTCTACATGTACATGCGGGAGCCGGAGGGCGCCGCCACCACGTACGCGTCGTCGTTCGCCGGCGGCCTGGCGCTCGCGATCGCGCTGGTCGGGATCGTGCTGCTGGGCGTGATGCCGGCGCCGTTCGTCGATCTCGCGCAGGCCGCCGTCGCGCCGCTGCTCCGCTAGCCCGCAACGGCATGCCGGGTTTCGCCCTGCCGCATGGCGGCTGGCTCTTCGACCTCGACGGCACCGTGTATCGCGGTGAGTCGCTGGTCCCCGGCGCGGACGAGACGATCGCCGCTCTGCGCGCGGCCGGACGGCGCGTCGCCTTCCTCTCGAACAAGCCGCTCCAGACGCGCGCCGACTACGCGCGCAAGCTCACCCGGCTGGGTATCCCCACCAGCGAGCACGACGTCGTCAACTCGTCGCTCGTGCTGGCCCGCCACCTGGCCGGGCTCGATCCAGGCGCGCCGGTCTTCGTCATCGGCGAGCCCCCACTGATCGCGGAGCTCCGGGCCCACGGGCTCGAGGTGCGGGGTGACGCGCTCGTGCGCTGGGTCGTGATCGCGTTCGATCGCACCTTCGACTACGCGAAGCTCAACACCGCGCTGCAGGCCGTGCGACAGGGTGCCCGGCTGATCGCGACGAATCCCGACCGCACGTGCCCGACCGAGGACGGCGAGATCCCGGACTGCGCGGGGATGACGGCCGCGGTCGAGGCTGTGACCGGGCGGGCGGTCGAGGTGATCGTGGGCAAGCCGTCGCCGATCATCCTGAAGGTTGCCCTCGAGCGCCTGGGCGTCGAGGCGCGCGAGTGCGTGATCGTCGGCGACCGGCTCGAGACCGACATCCTCATGGGCAAGCGACTCGGGCTCGCGACGGTGCTGGTGCTGACCGGCGTCACGGCGGCGGGCGACGCACGCATCGCCGACACGGGTCCCGACCTCGTCGTTCCCTCGATTCGACATCTGGTGACCTGAGCGTTACCTGCGCCACGGCCGGCGCCGGACCAGCCGGGGAGCCGGAATGGCCCGCGGCGCGCCGCCGAAGTTGACGGCCGTCGTGGCCGGGCAGTACGGTGATGTCTGGCGTCGACGGTCGGCGCCCGAGGGAGTGAACGAATGATCGAGGTCGCGATGCGGCTCGGGAGCCTCTGACCGGTGCACGGTCGTCCGTGGCCGCTGGAGGACGCCGAATACGACGTCGTTATCGTCGGCGGCGGGATGGCCGGCGCCGGCGTCGCGCGCGAGCTGGCGCTGCGCGGCGTGTCGGTGGCGCTGGTCGAGAAGGGCGACTTCGCGTCGGCCACGACCTCGCAGTCCTCCAAGCTCGTCCACGGCGGGCTCAGGTACCTGGAGCTGTTCGATTTCGGCCTCGTGCGCGAGTCGCTCCGCGAGCGTGAGACCTTGCGGCGCCTGGCTCCGCACCTGGTCCGGCCGCTGCCCTTCCTGGTCCCGATCTACCGCGATTCGTCGCGGAGCCTGATCAAGGTGCGCATCGGCCTGAAGCTCTACGACTGGCTCACGCCCGGACGCACGCGCGAGCGCTATCGCGTGCTGCCCGCCGTCGACGCGCTCTCGCTCGAGCCGGCCCTGCGGGCGGGCGACCTGCGCGGCGCGGGGTATTACTTCGACGACCTGCTGGTCTTTCCCGAGCGTCTCTGCCTCGAGAACATCCTGTCGGCCTGCCGGCTCGGCGCGCGCGCGTTCAACTATGCGCAGGTCGCCGAGCTCACGCGCGACCAGCGCGGCATGATCACCGGCGTGCGCGTGCGCGACCTCTTGACCGGGAGGGTCGCCACCCTCGGCGCGCGCATCGTCGTCAACGCGACCGGGCCCTGGGTCGACGAGCTGCGCGCGGCCGCGGGCGTGTCCGAGCGCGGCCCGCAGATTCTGAGACGGACGAAGGGCATTCACTGCCTGCTGCCGCGGCTGACCGACCGCGCCATTTACCACTCGACCGGCGACGAGCGGATGATCTTCGTCATCCCGTGGCGCGAATTTTCGCTGATCGGCGCGACCGACACCGATTTCAACGGCGACCTCGAGCGTCTGCACGCGACCGGCGAGGAGGTCACGTACCTCCTGGACGAGGTACGCAAGGTCCTGCCCGACGCGCGCGTCGCCATGAACGCGGTCGTCTACACCTATGCGGGCGTGCGGCCGCTCTCCTACGAGAAGGGCAAGCGCGAGTCCGACGTCTCGCGCGCGCACAAGGTCGTCGCCGAGGAGCGCGGGCGCTTCCTGTCGATCACCGGCACCAAGCTCACGTGCTTCAGGAGCCTGGCCGAGGACCTCGGCGATCAGGTGATGCGTACGCTCGGCCGTCGCGGCGAGAGCCGCAGCGCCCGGATCGCCCTGGACGGCACCGACGACGAGGCGCCGACGACCGAGGCGCACGCGTGGCTCGACGTCTCGGACGAGGCGGCGGCCACCGGTCTTCACCGCGACACGCTCGAGACCCTGGTGACGGCGTACGGCCGCGGCTGGACGCGCGTGCTCGGCCTGGCCGGCAAGGTGGCGGGCGGCAGCGAGCGGCTCTGCCCCTCGAACCCGGACGTCGTCGCCGAGCTGCACCACGCGGTGCAGGACGAGATGGCGGTCTCGCTGCAGGACGTGATGCTGCGACGCACCGGCATCGGCACCAGCCGCTGCCAGGGGCAGGACTGCGCGGAGTCGATCGGCCAGCGCATGGCGCAGCTGCTCGGCTGGACGCCGCGCCGGCTCGACGCCGAGCTCGAGGCCTATCACGCCCACGTCGCCCGCTCGCATCGGTTCCGCAAGTAGTCCCGTCGCGCGCGGCGAGTCGTCGCCGCGCCGTCACCGAGTCGTCGCACGGCCGTGTGCTATAGTGCGGCGGACCTGGCACGGATGATTCCCCGCACGAACACTGTGAAATCAGCCATGGAGGCCTTCATGAAGCGCTCCACCCTGAGCATGCTCGCGGCGGCGCTGCTGCTCGTTGCGCTGCCCGCGACGTCGATCGCGGCGACCGAGATCCAGTTCTGGCACGCGATGACGGCCGTGCTGGGCGAGCGGGTCAACGAGATCGCCGCCAAGTTCAACGCGTCGCAGAGCGACTACGTCGTGAAGGCGGTCCACAAGGGCTCGTATGCGGAGACCCTCACCGCGGCCGTCGCCGCGTATCGCGCCAAGCAGCCGCCGCATATCGTGCAGGTCTACGAGGTCGGCACGCAGACGATGCTGTCCTCCGGCGCGGTCTATCCCGTCTACCAGCTGATGAAGGACAACTCCGTCTCGATCGACTGGAACGATCTGATCGGGCCGGTGAAGAGCTACTACTCGACCGGCGGCAACCTGTACTCGATGGCGTTCAACTCGTCGACGCCGATCCTGTTCTACAACAAGGACCTCTTCAAGAAGGCGGGCCTCGCCGACAAGGCGCCGACGACGTGGGACGAGGTCGAGGGGATGGCCAAGAAGCTCCACGCGGCCGGCGTGAAATGCGCGTACGGCTCGGCGTGGCCGTCCTGGGTGCTCGTCGAGAACATGCACGGCTACCACGATCAGCCCTTCGCCGACCACGCGAACGGCTTCGACGGCCTGGCCACCACGCTCAAGATCAACGGTCCGTTCGGCGTGAAGATGATGGAGCTCCTGGCGCGCGGCGCCAAGGAGGGTTGGTTCACGTACGGCGGACGCGCGAACAAGGCCGAGGCGCTCATGACCGCCGGCGAGTGCGGGATCTTCACGACCTCGTCGGCCTACATCGGCAACCTCACCCGCGCGGCCGAAGGCAAGTTCGCGTGGGGCACGGGCTCCTTGCCGCGCCTGTCCGGCTTCGCGCAGGGCAACTCGATCATCGGCGGCGCCACGCTGTGGGTGATGAAGGGCGCCAAGCCCGAGGAGTACAAGGGCGTCGCGCAGTTCTTCAAGTTCGTCGCCTCGACCGAGAACCAGGCATGGTGGGCGGGCGTGACGGGCTACCTGCCGCTGACGAACGCCTCGGCCAAGGCGCTCGAGGCCTCCGGCCACTACGCGAAGAACCCGAACCAGAAGACCGCCGTGAATCAGATGAACGCCGGCAAGACCACGCCGAACAGTCAGGGCATCCGCCTGGGGAACTTCACCTCGGTCCGCGACGCGATCGAGGAGCAGATGGAGCACATCTTCAGCGGCAACAAGACGCCCAAGCAGGGCCTCGACGAGGCGGTCGCGAAGTCCAACGAGATCCTGAAGGAGTTCGCCGCCCTCTACAAATAGTCGGCGGCGCGGGCGGATGAAACGGACGGTCTTTCCCAATCGCTGGCTGCCGTACGCGCTGGTGGCGCCGCAGCTGGCGGTGACCATCGCGTTCTTCTTCTGGCCCGCGTTCGACTCGCTGCGGCTGTCGCTCTACCGCGCCTCGCCGTTCGGCGACCGGCTGATCTTCATCGGCCTCGGCAACTTCGAGCGCCTCCTCGCCGATCCCGCGTACTTCCGCAGCGTCGCGACCAGCTTCGTCTTCTCGGCGCTCGTCACGGTGCTCGGGCTCGCGGTCGCGCTGCTCCTGGCCGCGCTCGCCAACGCGAAGATCCGCGGGCTCGCGATCTACCGCACCTTGCTGCTGTGGCCGTACGGGATCGCGCCCGCGATCGCCGGCGTCATCTGGCTGTTCGTGTTCCATCCCTCGTTCGGCGTGCTGCCCTACGTGCTCTCGTTCGTGACCGCGTACCAGTTCAACTGGTTCTTGAAGGGCTGGGTCGCGCTCGTGCTGATCGTGGTCGCGGCCATCTGGAAGCAGTTCGGCTACAACCTGGCGTTCTATCTCGCCGGGCTCCAGGCGATTCCGGGCTCGGTGCTCGAGGCGGCGAGCGTCGACGGCGCGGGCCCAATCAGACGATTCTTCGCGATCACGTTCCCGCTCCTGTCCCCGGTGACGTTCTTTCTGTTCACGCTGAACATGACGTTCTCGTTCTTCGAGACCTTCGGGCTCGTGCACGCGGTGACGCAGGGCGGGCCGGGCGACGCGACGTCGATCCTGGTGTTTCGCGCCTGGAAGGACGGCTTCGAGGGCCTCCAGCTGGGCTACTCCGCCGCCCAGTCGGTGCTCCTGATGCTCCTGGTGGTGGCGCTCACCGCGGCGCAGTTCCGCTTCGCCGAGAAGAAGGTCACGTACTGATGGCGGTGAGCACCCGCGCGGCCACCGCCGGCGGCACCGTCGCTACCGCCGAGATCATCGGACGCGTACCGGCGACCCGGCGCCGCGACTGGAGCGGCGCCGTCGCCCACGCGATCCTCATCGCGTCGGTGGTCATGCTGGCGTTTCCGCTCTACTACGCGTTCGTCATCAGCACGCAGACGCTCGACGAGGTGACGAGCCTGCCGCCGAAGCTGGTGCCGTCGACTCACATGCTCCAGAACTACGCCGATGCCTGGACGCGGGCGAAGATGGGCCGCCTGCTGCTGAACAGCGCGATCGTCGCCCTCGCGGTGGCGATCGGCAAGATCGCGATCTCGCTCCTGTCCGCGTTCGCGATCGTCTACTTCAACTTCCGCGGCAAGCAGCTCGTCTTCTGGATGATCTTCATCACGCTGATGCTGCCGGTGCCGGTCAGGATCGTGTCGACCTATCAGGTGATCAGCGTGCTGGGCTGGGTCGATACGTACTGGGGCCTCACGGTTCCGCTGATGGCCTCGGCCACCGGCACGTTCCTGTTCCGGCAGTTCTACCAGACCATCCCGGATTCGCTCGCCGAGGCGGCGCAGCTCGACGGCGCCGGCCCGCTGCGCTTCCTGTGGTCGTTCCTCTTGCCGCTCTCGAAGGCCAACATCGCCGCGCTGTTCGTGATCCTGTTCGTGTACGGCTGGAACGATTATCTGTGGCCGCTGATCGTGACCAACAGCCCGGAGATGCGGACGGCCGTGATCGGCATCGACTCGCTCATCCCGCGCACCTCGCAGCTGCCGGAGTGGAACGTGGCGATGGCGGCGGCCATGATGGTGCTGCTCCCGCCGGTCGTGGTGATCGTCGTGATGCAGCGGTGGTTCGTGAAAGGCCTGATCGAGACCGAGAAGTGACGCGCATCGCAGCGCATCGCGGCGGCGCGGCGCTCTGGCCCGAGAACAGCCTGCTCGCGTTCCAGAGCGCGATCGCGCTCGGCTGCGACCTCCTGGAGCTCGACGTGCACCTCACGCGCGACCGGAACGTCGCGGTCATCCACGACGCGACGCTCGAGCGCACCACGAACGGCGCGGGGCCGGTCGCGTCGCTGACGGCCGCCGAGCTCCGCCGGCTGCGGCTGCGCGGCCCCGGTAAGGAGCTGACCGGCGAGCCCGTGCCGATGCTCGACGACGTGCTCGCGCTGGCGGCGGGGGCGCCCACCGCGGTGGGCCTCCTCGTCGAGGTCAAGGAATCCGCCACCGGGGCGAGCTACGACGGGTTGGAGCAGCTGATCCTGACTGCGCTCACCGGCGCGGGGCTCCAGGGCCGGGCCACGATCATGGCCTTCGATCGCGACGTGATCACGCGCGTGCGCGCGCTGGCCCCGCGGATGCCGACGAGCTTTCTGGTCGACCGCGACGCGGTCGAGAAGGCCGGCGCGCGCCCCGAGCAGACCGTCGACTGGGCGGCGGCCCTCGGAGCGAGCGACCTCGGGCTCCAGTACACGCTGGCTGACGAGCGGGTGATCGCCAGGGCTCGCGAAGCCCGGATCGCGCTCGGCGTGTGGACCGTCAACGACGCGACGAGCATTCGGACGATGCTCGGCCTGGGGGTCGACATCGTCACGAGCGATCGGCCCGATCTGGCCAGGCGCCTGGCGCGAGGCGACGCGTGACGCTCCGTCCGCTCGCGGTCGCCGGCGTGCTGCTGCCGGCGCTCGCTGTCGCGCTGTCCGCGTCGGCCGGAGCTCCGACGACGCGTGTCGCCGCTCATCGGGGAGGCGCGGCGCTCTGGCCCGAGAACAGCCTGCTGGCCTTCAGCTCGTCCCTGGCGCTCGGCGTCGACGCGCTCGAGCTCGACCTACACCTGACCGCTGACGGCGAGGTCGTGGTGCTCCACGATCCGACCCTCGAGCGCACGAGCACGGGCCGCGGCGCGGTGCGCGACGCGAGGCTCGCCGATCTCGCGTCGGTGCGGCTCAAGACGGCTGAGGGCGCGGCGACTGTCGAGCGCGTTCCGACGTTGGCGCAGGTGCTCGACCTCGTCGCGCAAAGCTCGAGCGAGCTCTTGCCCGAGATCAAGGTCGACGCGCATCGGCAGCGATACGACGGGATCGAGGAAAAGGTGCTGGCGCTGATCCGGGCGCGGGGCCTGCTGGGGCGTACGACCATCCAGGCGTTCCAGGGCGACACGATCCGCCGCCTGCGCGAGCTCGAGCCGACGGCGCGGACGATGTTTTTGGTGGGGCGGGGCGACGTCGGGCGCGTCCGCGCGCGGCCGGCCGAAGCGGTGCGGCGCGCCCGTGAGCTCGGCGCGACCGACCTCGGTATGAATCACCGGCTGATCGACGCCGACGTCGTGGCGGCGGCCCGCGCCGCGGGCATCCGCCTCTCGGCGTGGACCGTCAACGACGAGAGCGACATCCGACGAATGGTCGATCTCGGCGTCGATCTGGTGATGAGTGACCGTCCCGACCTCGCGAAGCGGCTCGCGCGACGATGACGGCGCGCCGCTACGTCCTGGCGCTCGATCAGGGCACAACGGGGTCGACCACGCTCGTCGTCGACCTCGAGGGCCGCGTGCTCGCGCGCGGCTACGCGGAGCTGCCCCAGTACTATCCGCAGCCCGGCTGGGTCGAGCACGACCCGGAGGAGATCTGGTCGACCGTCGAGCGATCCGCGCGCGCGGCGCTGGCCGAAGCTGGGGTGACCGGCGGCGAGATCGCCGCGGTCGGGATCACGAACCAGCGAGAGACCGCGATCGTGTGGGAGCGCGCGTCGGGCGCGCCGATTCATCGCGCGATCGTCTGGCAATGCCGTCGCACGGCGCCGATGTGCGATCGGCTCCGCGCCGAGGGCCTGGAGGCGCGCGTGCGCGGGACCACCGGGCTCGTGCTCGACGCCTACTTCTCGGGCACCAAGATCCGCTGGCTTCTCGACGAGGTCCCGGACGCGCGGCGCCGCGCCGAGCGCGGCGAGCTCGCCTTCGGCACCGTCGACTCGTGGCTCGTCTGGAAGCTGACGGGCGGCCGCGTGCATGTGACGGACGCGACCAATGCCTCCCGCACGCTCTGCCTCGATCTCCGGACGGTCGACTGGAGCGACGAGATGCTGAAGATCCTCGGCATCCCGCGCGCGTTGTTGCCGACCGTCGCCCCGTCCTCAGGTATCTTCGGCGAGACGAACGATCTCGGCTGGCTGCCGCGCGGCGTGCCGATTGCGGGGATCGCGGGCGACCAGCAGGCGGCGCTGTTCGGCCAGGCGTGCCTGGCGCCGGGCGCCGCGAAGAACACGTACGGCACCGGGTGCTTCATGCTCCTCAATACCGGGCCCGAGCCCATCGTCTCGTCGCACGGGCTTCTGACGACGATCGCCTGGCGGATCGGCGGCGCGACGACCTACGCGCTCGAGGGCAGCGTGTTCATCGCGGGCGCGGCCATCCAGTGGCTGCGTGACGGGCTCGGCCTGATCCGGAGCGCCGCCGAGAGCCAGGCCCTGGCCGAGTCGGTGGAGGACACGGGCGGCGTGCACTTCGTGCCCGCGTTCGTCGGCCTGGGCGCGCCCTACTGGGACATGTACGCGCGCGGCACGATCGTGGGGCTGACGCGCGGCACCACCGGCGCGCATCTGGCGCGGGCCGCGCTCGAGGCGATCGCGTTTCAGAGCCGCGATGTGCTGGAGGCGATGGCGGCCGACGCCGGCATCGCGGTGCGCGAGCTCCGCGTCGACGGCGGGGCGGCGGCCAACGACTTCCTGTGCCAGTTCCAGGCCGACGTGCTCGACGTCGCCGTGCTGCGGCCGCGCATCATCGAGACCACGGCGCTCGGCGCCGCGTACCTGGCCGGGCTCGGCGCGGGCCTCTGGCGGTCGCTCCCCGACGTCGAGCGGCGCTGGGCGCTCGAGCGGCGGTTCGAACCGAGATTGGACCAACAGACGCGCGCGGCGCGATACGATGGCTGGCGCCGGGCGGTTGAGAGAGCCAAGGCATGGGTGCTTCCATGAGAGGAGACGATCGATGGCGCGCCTACTGATAGTGATGATGCTCGCGGCTCTGGTGGTCGCGGGCTTGTTCGGCACGGCCGGCGCACAGACGCCGCCGATCGAGGGCGAGCTGGCGTTGATCACGCCGGTCTCGAAGTTCATCCACGACGCCGCTCTCAAGGCGTTCGCGGAGTACGCCAAGGAGAAGTGGAACGTCACCGTGAAAGTCAGCGCGATCCCGGCGGGCACGCCGGTCGCGTACGGCCGCATCGTCGAATGGAAGGGTCGCCCGGAGGTCGACATCTTCTGGGGCGGCGAGTCGGCGCTGTTCGCGGATCTCGCCGACAAGAAGCTCTTGCAGAAGGTCGAGATCTCGCGCGAGGCGTGGGACTCGATCCCGGCCACGATCGGCAAGCCCAAGCCCATTCCGCTCAAGGACAAGGACGGCTACTGGGTCGGCACGGCGCTCGAGCCGTACGGGCTCGTCTACCACCCGAAGAAGATCCAGCGCCTCGGCATCCCCGAGCCGCGCGAATGGGACGATCTGCTGAATCCCAAGCTCAAGGGCGAGGTCGCTCAGTGCGCGCCCACGCGGTCCTCATCGTCGAACGCGACCTACGAGGTGATGCTCTCGATGCACGGAGAGGAGAAGGGCTGGGAGTGGCTGCGCAAGCTCGCCGGCAACACGGGGCTCTTCACCGCGCGCAGCCGCGACGTGCCGACGGTCGTCGCCAAGGGCGAGTTCAGCGCGGGCTTCGCGGTGCCGTCGTACATGGCCTTCGAGGAGAAGCTGGCCGGCTTCGACTTGAAATTCGTCGCGCCGAAGAATGCCTTCGTCACGCCCGAGCCGATGGCGATCCTCGCGGGCGCCCGCAATCCCAAGGCGGCCCGCGCCTTCATCGAGTTTCTCCTGAGCGAGCGCGGGCAGCGCGTGTTCATGGAGCGCGGGCTGTTCCCGATCACGCCGAAGTACAAGGTGCAAGGCCCGCCGGGCTCGACCGCCGAGATGGCCGTCGAGTTCACCGGGGGCGTCCGGTCCTACTTCGACCGCGACGTGTCCAACGTGTACGACGAGGCGATTGCGCAGAAGCGGTCCGAGGCGCTCAAGAAGAAGTTCCAGGCGGACATCGAGGCGACCTGGAAGAGGCCCTGAGGTCCGCGCGGACCAGGGCCGGCCGGCGCGCCATCGCGTTGACGTCATCGCGTTGACATGAAGATCCGGCTTCAGCAGGTCCTCAAGCGATTCGGAGCCGTGACCGCGGTCGACGGCGCGGATCTCGAGATCGGCGACGGGGAGCTGTTCACCTTGCTCGGCCCGTCGGGCTGCGGCAAGACGACCCTGCTGCGTCTGATGGCCGGCTTCTACGCGCCTGACGGCGGCGAGATCTGGTTCGGCGAGCGCCGGGTCGACCGGCTCAGACCGTACGAGCGCAACATCGGCATGGTATTTCAGAACTACGCGCTCTGGCCGCACATGACCGCGCGCGCGAACATCGCCTACGGCCTCAAGCTCAGAAAGCTCACCGCGGCCGCGATCGCCGAGCGGGTCGCGGCCGGTCTCGAGAAGGTGAACCTGGTGGGCCTCGAGCTGCGCTACCCAGGTCAGCTCTCGGGCGGCCAGCAGCAGCGGGTGGCCCTGGCGCGCGCGCTGGTGCTGAATCCCGATATCCTGCTCCTCGACGAGCCGCTGTCGAATCTCGACGCGAAGATCCGCGTGCAGGTCCGCGCCGAGATCCGCAAGCTGCAGAAGGATCTCGGGATCACCACGGTGTACGTCACGCACGATCAGGAGGAGGCGCTCTCGATGTCCGACCGGGTCGCGGTCATGCGCGAAGGGCGTGTGCTGCAGGTGGCCTCTCCCAAAGAGCTCTACGAGCGGCCCGCCGGGCGCTTCGTGGCGGACTTCGTCGGGACCAACAACTTCCTCGACGGTACCTGCCGCGAGCTCACGGGCGGCCGGACCGTCGTCGAGACCGCCCTCGGAATCGTCCGGGGCACCGCGACGCCGCGGCTCGCCGTCGGCCAGCGCTGCGTGCTCGCGGTGCGCCCGGAGAACATCGCGCTCGGCGACGCCCACGAGAACACGTTCGCCGGGAAGGTCGTGCTGGCCGCGTACCTCGGCAGCACGCTGCGCTACGACGTCGAGGTGCAGGACGGCGTCGTGCTCAAGGTGGACGTCGGCGACGCCTGGCACCACGAGGTGCTGCCGATGGGAGCCGCGGTGCCGGTCACGTTCCCCGCGTCGGCCGCGCTGACCCTGCCGGACGAATGAGCGCGCCCACCGTCGCGCCCGCTGCTCGCGGCACCGCGGCTCTCGCCGCACAGCGGATGCTGCCCACGCTCGGTGTCGGGGTCGTGTGGCTCTTTCTGCTGCTCTTCCTCGTGTATCCGCTCGCGCGGATCCTCTACGACGCGTTCAGCGACGAGGCGGGGCGGCTGACCCTGGCGAACTTCGTCGCGTTCGCCCGCGATCGGTTCTACCTGCGCTCGCTCCTGAACTCGCTGCTGCTGGGCCTCGGCACCGTGATCGCGACCTCGGTGGTGGGCTTCGCCGTGGCGTTCCTGCTCGTCCGCTACGACTTCGTCGGGCGCAGCCTCTTCAGCTATCTGACCTTGATCCCGATCATCTCGCCGCCGCTGGTCGGCGTGCTCGGATTCACGTTCATCATGGGGCGCGCCGGCACCGTGAACGTGCTGCTCGAGGACTGGTTCGGGCTCGCCCGCCCGGTGAACTTCGTCTACGGACTGCACGGCGTTTTGCTGGTCGAGACGCTGCACCTCTTCCCGATGATCACCTTGAACGTCGTCGACGCGCTGGCCAAGATCGACCCCGCGCTCGAGGAGGCGGCCGAGAGCGTGGGCGCGCGCGGCTTCACCAAGCTCATGCGGATCACCTTGCCGCTCACGACGCCGGGCTACGTGGCCGGCGCGCTGCTGGTCTTCATCTGGACCTTCTCGGATTTCGCGACACCGCTGGTGCTCGGTGTCCACGACCTGCTCGCGTCGCAGGCGTACCTGAACATCGTCCAGTTCGTCGACCGGCGGCTGTTCAGGATGGGCATCGTGATCTCGGCGCTGATGGTGGTGCTGGCCGTCGTGTTTTTGGTCGCGGCGCGGCGCTACGTCGCCATCAAGGACTACTCGTCGCTCTCGTACTCGAAGGTCGCGCGCCGGCGGCTCTCGCCGCTCGGCCAGGCCGCCGCCGTCGCCTTTCTGTCGGTCCTGATGCTCGTCTCCTTCATTCCGTACCTCGGCGTATTTTTGGCATCGGTTGGGAAGGGCTGGTCGCTGACGCCGATTCCGGTGCAGTACACCCTGGCCTATTTCGAGCGCGTGATCGTCGAGACGCCGAAGTACATCGTGAACAGCTTTCTCTATTCGGGACTGGCCGTCGTGCTGTGCGTCGTGATCGGCGTGCCGATCGCCTGGATCCTCGCGCGCACTCGGTTGCCCGGCCGCGACATGCTCGACTCTCTCAACACGCTGATCCTCGCGATCCCGGGCACCGCGATCGGCATCGCGTACATCCGCGCGTTCCACTTCGACCTGCCCGGACTGGACCGGGCGCTGACGAGCTTCTGGATCGTCCTGCCGATCGTGCTCGCGGTTCGCCGGCTCCCGTACACGGTGCGCGGCTCGTACGCGTCGCTGCTGCTCGTGCACCGTTCCATGGAGGAAGCCGCGGCGAGCGTTGGCGCCCGTGGCCTGCGCTCGTTCAGCGACGTGACCTTGCCGCTGATCTGGCGCGGCGTGCTGGTGGGCGCGCTCTTCTCGTTCATGACCTCGCTGCAGGAGGCCTCCGCGGTCCTCTTCCTCTCACTCGGCGGCTGGGAGACGATCACCGTCGGCATCTTCTCGTTCTACATCGCCGGCAGCGCCAACGAGGCGGCCGCGCTCGGCGTGATCTTGATCGTCGTCGCCGCGATCAGCGTGGCCGTGATCAACCGGGTCGCGGGCGCCCGCATGGGCGGCATGTTCGGGTGAGGTTGTGCCGCACCGACTCGAGGCCGCTCGCGTTCCCCGCAGCGAAATCAGCCACTTCCCGTCGCTTGTCCGGTCGGATTCGTTGTGCTAGTGTCCTTCTTCACATGGCGCCGTCCGGGGATCAGGGGACCTGGAAAGCGCTCGGGGAACTCTCCTCGATCGGGCTCGTGCTGGTGGTTTCAACGATCATCGGGCTGGTCGGGGGCTACTATGCGGACCGCTGGCTGGGAACGTCGCCCTGGCTCTTGCTGGTGGGCCTTGTGCTCGGAATCGCGGCGGGATTCGTCAACCTCTTTCGCTCGGTGACTCGCGCCGACCGGGAGCTCGATGACACCAAGTGAGCTGGCGACGAGGGTGACGCTCGACACGTGCCTTGCGGTCGCCGCGCTCGCGGCGCTCGCGGGGTGGCTGATGAGCGCGCCGATCGGCGTCGGCGTGCTGGCGGGCGGCGCGCTCGCGGTCGTGAACTTCCGCTGGCTCGTCGCGCGCGCGTTCGTCGCGACCGAGCTCGGCAGCACGTCGACCGCGGCGTGGCTCCTGGGCGCCGGCCTTCGCTTCGCCGTCTGCACCGCGGCGTGCGCGATCCTCCTCGCCACCGGCTCGGCGCATCCGCTCGCGCTGGTGGCGGGCTTCACGGTTCTGCCCTGCGACTTGATCGCGCGCGGTCTCACGTCGGCGCGCACGGAAGGCTGAGCGATGGAAGCGATCGAGCATCCCCCGATATTTCGGCTGCCGGGCATCCCGGATCACGTCACCTACACGTGGCTGATCATGGTGATCCTGGCCGGGCTCACGTTCGTGGCCTCGCGAAATCTCCAATTGGTCCCGCGCGGCTTACAGAACTTCCTCGAGGTCGTGCTCGAGCAGTTCCAGCAGATGATCGACGACGTCATGGGGGAGAAGGGCCGGCCCTATCTGCCGCTGATCGCAACGCTCGGCCTGTTCATTCTCGCGGGCAACCTCATGGGCCTGGTGCCGGGCATGGTCGGCGTGACCGGCAACCTCAACACCAACGCCGCCTGCGCCCTGGTCGTGTTCATCGCCTACCACTGGATCGGCGCCCGCAAGCAGGGCCTCGGGCCCTACCTGGCGCATTTCGCCGGACCGGTGCCGCTGGCTCTCAAGCCGCTCATGTTCGTGATCGAGATCATCAGCCACCTCGCGCGTCCGCTTTCGCTGACGCTCAGGCTCTTCGGCAACATCGTCGGCGGCCACATCCTGCTCGCCGTGATCTTCCTCCTGATGGGCCTGGACGGCCTGATCGGGTGGGCGTTGTCGGGCAGCGTGCCGGGCGCGATCATCGGCGGGATCGGCGGCCTCGTCACGATCGCCTTCACGGTGGGCTTTCTCTACCCGCTGAAGATCCTGGTGGCGTTCCTGCAGGCGTTCATCTTCGTGATGCTGACGATGCTCTACATTTCCGGCGCGATCGAGGAGTCCGAGCACCATTCCGAGCATCATGCCGAGCACCACTAGCAGATCACACGTAATAGAGGAGGGAGTCGTGCGACGTTCACTGATTCTGGTGGGGTTGGCGGTTCTGGCGTTTCCGACCGCGGCGATGGCGGCCGACGGCACGGGCGGGTGGATCGCCCCGTTTGCGGTCATCGCGGCCGGCATCGGCATGGCGATCGCGGCCGGGTTGTGCGGGCTCGGTCAGGGGAGAGCGGTCGCGTCGGCCGTCGACGCGATGGCCCGCCAGCCGGGCGCCGCAGCGAGGATTCAGACCGCGATGATCATCGGTCTGGCGCTGATCGAGTCCCTCGCGATCTACACGCTCGTCATCGCGTTGATCCTGTTGTTCGTGAAAGGAATCAATTTCGCATGACCTCCACCGTATAGCGGAGGGCCGGCGCGCCGCACGCGTCTCGCGTCGCGGCGCGCCGCACGATGGCGCCACGCCCTAACGCCCGCCTCACGAAGATCCCCGAGATGACGATCCGTCGTCTCTCGGTCTACACCCGGTGCCTGCTGCAGCTCGAAGAGGACGGCGTCAAGACCGTCTCCTCGCAGGAGCTGGCCGACCGGTTCAATCTCAACTCGGCGCAGGTCCGCAAAGACCTCGCCTACTTCGGCGAGTTCGGCGTGCGCGGCATCGGCTATTACGTGTCGGGGCTCAAGGCCGAGCTCCAGCGCATCCTCGGCCTCGACCGCGAGTGGCCGGTGGCGCTCGTCGGCTTCGGTAACCTCGGCTCCGCGCTCTTCCACTACCGCGGATTCGCGCGGCAGGGATTCCGCATCGCCGCGATCTTCGACGAGGACCCGTCGAAGATCGCCCACGAGGTCGACTCGACGCCCATCTTCGGGGCCCGCGACCTCGGCCGCGAGATCAAGGCGCGGGGGATCCAGATCGCGATCGTCGCCGTGCCCATCGAGGCCGCGCAGGCGGTCGCCGATCAGCTCGTCGGTGCGGGGATCAAGGCTATCCTTAACTTCGCGCCGGCGCGCATCAAGGTTCCGCGCGACGTCCGTCTCAAGAACGTCGACCTCTCGATCGAGCTCGAGACTCTCTCGTTCTACCTCGCCAAGTCTTCTCGCTAGCTTCTCGACGCCCGTGCACCGGGCCGGCGGGTGGGGTGGCGGTGCGGGGGTGGGGGTCCCGGCTACCACGCGGCATGCGTGGTAGCCGAGACCCCCACCCGCTAGTCCGCCTCAAGCGCCGCGAGCGGCGTGATACCGTAGATTGCTCGGGTCGATGTTGAGAGAGTGGCCGGCATTCGAGGCGCTGGCGAAATCCTTCGCTGAGGGAGACGTCTGCCTGCGTGTCGCCGGCCTCACGGGGTCGGCGCGCGCGCTCGCCGTCGCGGAGCTTCTGCAGGCTCATCCGCGGCCTGCTCTCGTCGTCGTTGCCAATCTCGCCGACGCTCACCGCTGGACGCAGGATCTCAAGGTCTTCGGAGCCAATGCGCTCGAGTTCCCGCCGCCGGAGCCGCGCCTCTGGCGCGGCGGCCACCATCGCGAGGCTGACGCCGAGCGTGCCGTGATCGCGCGGCGGCTGGCCGTGGCCGAGCCGGTCACCGTGGTCGCGACGCCGACGGCGCTGACGATCCCGCTCTGGAGCCGCGAGGAGTTCGCCGGCCGCACCCTGCGCCTGGCGAAGGGCGACAGTCTCGATCGCGAGCTCCTGCTCGAGGCGCTCGAGCGCTGCGGCTACGAAAGGGTCGACACGGTCGTATCCGTCGGGCAGTGGAGCCTGCGCGGCGGGATC
>DATEMW010000278.1:0-8711 GCA_035275385.1 Candidatus Methylomirabilota bacterium
CGACCTTCGCGAGCGGGCAGACCCCGGCGGCCGCGCCGCCGCCCCCGAGCGTCAAGGTCGGCGACCCGGCGCCCGATTTCACGGCGAACTACCTCACCGCCGCCGACGCCAACGGCAAGCGCGACCGCAAGTCGATCAAGCTGAGTGAGTTCAAGGGCCAGAAGAACGTCGTGCTGGCGTTCTTCCCGGCGGCGTTCTCGCCGGGCTGCACGAGCGAGATGGCGAAGTATCGGGAGAACGCCGGCGAGTTCAACGCCAATAACACCGTGATCCTCGGCATGAGCGTCGACAGCGCCTGGGCCAACGTCGCGTTCGCCGAGAAGCTGGGCGCCGACTTCACGATCCTGAGTGACGCCAGGCGCGACATCAGCAAGGCCTACGGGGTGTTCGACGAGAACTCTGTGATCGCGCGCCGGACGACGTTCGTCATCGATCGCAAGGGCGTCGTGCAGAAGGTGTTCATGGCCCAGGAGGCGCTCGATCCGGCGCACGCGCTGGCGACGTGCGCGCTCCTCAAAGAGGTCAAGTGAGCCTGAGCCCCGAGGAGTTTCGCGAGCACCTGCGCCTGTCGTCGGCCACGGCCGGCGTGAAGCTGCCGGATCTGGAATTGCCCGCATCGCATCACGTGATCCTGCGCGGGATGCGCTTCCATTATGTCGACTGGGGCACGCCGGGCCTGCCGCCGGCCTTGTTCCTGCACGGCGGCGGGCTCAACGTGCACACCTGGGACATCGTCTGTGCCGCGCTCAAGACCGAGCGCCACTGCCTGGCGCTCGACCAGCGCGGCCACGGCGACAGCGAGTGGTCGCCGGTGATGGACTACGGGACCGAGACCCACGCGGGTGATCTCGAGGCGTTCGTCGACCACATGAGACTCGACCGCTTCGTCATGGTCGGCATGTCGCTGGGCGGGGCCAACGCGCTGGCCTGGGCCGGCACCCACAGCCGGCGCCTGGCGGGGCTCGTGCTCGTCGACGTCGGGCCCGAGGTACGGCAGGCCGGGGTCCGGAAGATCGCCGCGTTCACGTCGGAGGCGACACCCCTCGACTCGGTCGAGGACTTCGTGACCCGCGCGCTCGCGTTCAACCCGCGGCGCGACGCCGTGCTGCTGCGGCGCAGCCTCCTTCATAACCTCCGGCGCATGCCCGACGGCAAGTGGATCTGGAAGTACGATCAGCGCCATCGCGGCCGCGCCCTCGATCCGGGCGCCGCCGACCGGCGGCGCGACCTGCTCTGGTCCGCGGCCGCCAAGGTGTCCTGTCCGACTCTGGTGGTGCGCGGCGCGGAGAGCGACGTGTTCCACGACGAGGACGCCGACACGCTCACCCGTGCGCTGCCCGATGGGCGCTGGGTCAAGGTCGCCAATGCCGGCCACACGGTGCAGGGCGACAACCCTGCCGGGCTCCTGGTCGAGCTGCGCGAGTTCCTGGGTAAGGTCGCCGCGAAGCGCTGACGGAGTACAATCGGACAAACCGCGAGCGCCCCGAACGCGAGGAGGCAGCATCCATGTCCGTCGTCACCCGCCAGATCGGCCCGTGCTTCGCCGCCGAAGTCGAAGGCATCGACATGACCAAGCCCTTGTCCGCCGACGAGATCAAAGCGATCCACGCCGGGATGGACCAGTACGCGGTCCTGGTCTTCCACGGCCAGATGATCGACGACGAGCAGCAGCTCGCCTTCACGCGGAGCCTCGGCGAGATCGAGCTGGCGGTCGGCTCGAGCCTGCGTGCGCCGGACGAGTACCGGCTGCCCACCACCTTCGCCGACGTGTCGAACCTCGACCAGAACAACAAGGTGTTCGCCCGCGAGGATCGCCGACGGCTGTTCGCGATCGGCAACCGGCTCTGGCACTCCGACAGCTCGTTCAAGGTCGTGCCGGCGAAGTACTCGCTGCTCCACGCGCGTGCGATTCCGTCGAAGGGCGGCAACACCGAATTCGCCTACATGCCCGGAGCCTACGACGCGCTCGACGCCGAGACGAAGGCCCAGGTCGAGGATTTGATCTGCGAGCACTCGCAGATCTTCTCGCGCCAGCAGCTCGGGTTCACCGACTTCACCGACGAGGAGCGCGCGCGCTTCAAGCCGGTGCGTCAGCGCCTCGTCCGCGTCCACCCCGGCACCGGGCGTAAGTCGATCTATCTCTCGTCGCACGCGGGGACGATCCTGGGCTGGCCGCTGCCGGAAGCGCGCCTGTTGCTGCGCGATCTCGTCGAGCACGCCACGCAGCGCGAGTTCGTTTATTCCCACAAGTGGCGAGTCGGCGACCTGGTCATGTGGGATAACCGCCAAACGATGCATCGCGGACGGCCGTTTCCGGCGGACGAGCCGCGCGACGTGCGCCGCACCACGCTCAAGGGCGAGGGGCCGACGGTGGCCCAGAGCGCCGCCTGAGGAGTCGTCGCGCGCTCTTGAGCTGACGTGGCCCGCCCGCTCCTGCTCAGCTGCCAGGGCGTCGGCAAGGCGTTCGGGACCCGGTCGCTCTTCGACGAGCTGTCGTTCTCGCTCTTCGAGGGCGACCAGGCCGGACTGGTCGGCCCCAACGGCTCCGGCAAGTCCACGCTCCTGAAGATCCTGAGCGGCGCCGAGCCGCCCGATCGCGGCTCTCGCTCGCTCCGCACCGGCGTCCGCATCGGCTACGTGCCCCAGGACCCGGTGTTTCCGTCGGGGAAAACCGTCGACGAGGTTCTGGCGGCGGCCTTGATCGGCGTGGACGAGGAGGATCGCCCGGGGCGGGTCGCGCAGGCATTGAGTCGCGGAGGGTTTGCCGACGGCCGCGCCCACGTCGACGCGCTCTCGGGCGGCTGGAAGAAGCGGCTCGCGATCGCGCGTGAGCTGGCGGCCGCGCCCGACATCCTCTTGATGGACGAGCCCACCAACCATCTCGACCTCGAGGGGATCCTGTGGCTCGAGGATCTCTTGCAGGAGCACTCGCGCGCATTTCTCGTGGTGAGCCACGACCGCTACTTTCTGGAGCACGTGGCGACGCGCATGCTCGAGCTCAACCGCGTCTATCCGCGCGGGCTCTTCGAGACCGAGGGCAGCTACAGCGAATTCCTGGCCCGCCGCGACGACTTCCTGCGGGGCCAGGCGGCGTACCAGGACACGCTCGCCAACACCGTCCGGCGCGAGATCGAGTGGCTGCGGCAAGGGGCCAAGGCGCGCTCGACGAAGGCGAAGGGGCGGATCAAGCAGGCCGGGCGACTGATCGAGGAGCTCGAGGACGCCCGCGCGCGCGGTCTCACGGCCACGGCCGGCATCGATTTCACCTCGTCGCAGCGCCGCACCCGTCGTCTCCTCGTGGCGCGCGGCGTGAGCAAATCGCTCGGCGGGCGGCGGCTCGTCAGCGATCTGGATCTCGTCGTCACGCCGGGCACGCGCGTCGGGTTGATCGGTCCCAATGGCAGCGGCAAGACGACGCTCCTGAACGTGCTCGCGGACATCGTGCCGCCGGATTCAGGGGATATCGAGCGCGCCGACGGGCTCCGGATCGTCCGCTTCGAGCAGGAGCGCGCCGGCCTGGATCCGGCTGGGAGTCTCCGGCGCGCGCTGGCGCCCGAGGGCGACGCGGTCGTCTTTCAGGGGCGCAACGTCCACGTCGCCGCGTGGGCCAAGCGCTTCTTGTTCCGACCCGAGCAGCTCGAGGTGCCGGTGGGCCATCTATCGGGCGGCGAGCAGGCGCGCATCTTGATCGCGCGGCTCATGCGCGAGCCCGCCGACCTCCTGATCCTCGACGAGCCGACGAACGATCTCGATATTCCGACGCTCGAGGTGCTCGAAGACAGCCTCGCGGAGTTCGACGGCGCGCTGGTGCTGGTGACCCACGACCGGTTCATGCTCGAGCGTGTGTCGACGACGATCCTGGCCCTCGACGGGCGCGGCGGCACCGCGACGTTCGCGGACTACGCGCAGTGGGAGGCCGGCCGCGTGGCAGCAGAGCCCGAGCCGCGCAAGCCGTCGTCGGAGCGCCCGGTCGAGCCGCCGCGCGCGCGGCCCAAACGGCTGGGCTATCGCGAGCAGCGCGAGTGGGACGGGATGGAGGCGGCGATCCTGGCCGCCGAGCTGGCCGTCGAGGCGTGTCAGCGCGGCGTCGACGATCCGGCGATCGCGTCGGATCCGACCGCGCTGCAGGAGCGCTACGCGGCGCTCGAGGCCGCGCGCGCCGACGTCGACCGCCTGTACGCGCGCTGGGCCGAGCTGGAGTCCAAACAGGGCTGACGGCCCGCGCTCGCGCGCATGGCCGGATCGCGCCGGCGCCTGAACCGGTCCGGCGGCGTCACTCGCTGACGTGCGCGGCGGCACGCTCGCTTGCGCGCGCGGTTGCCGGCGTCGACGGCTCCAGGCGGATGCGGCGCATCAGCGGTAGCAAGAACGGCACCGTCGCGAACATCACCGCCAGCAGCCAGAAGTCGTCGGCGTAAGCCAGAAGCTGCGCCTGCGTCACGGTCTCGCGGTACAGCATCGCGATCGCCTGGCGCTCGGCGGTGAACGCGTCGCTGCCGCGTGTGGTGAAGTGGCTCGCCCATTGAGTCAGGCGCTCGCGCGTCGCCGGGTCCCACGGGGTGATGTGGCTCACCAGGGTGGTCTGATGCATCTGGCTGCGCTGGGCCAGGAGCGTCGTGACGACCGCGATGCCGATGCTGCCGCCGATGTTGCGCGACATCCCGTAGACGGCGGTCGCATTGACGAGCTTGTCGCGGCGGATCGTCGCCAAGGTCAGGGTGGAGAGCGGGACGAACACGAAGCCGAGCGCGAAGCCCTGGATGAAGCGCGGGATCGCCAGCGCCCAGTAGTCCATTCCGAGCGTCAAGGACGTCATCATGTAGAGGCTGACCGCGTTGAGCAGGCAGCCGAAGCCGAGCATCATGCGCTGGTCGACGCGCGTGACGATGCCCGAAGCGAACAGCGAGAAGATGTTGCCCAGCCCACCCGGCGCCAGGACCAGGCCCGAGGTCCACGCGTCGTAGCCCAGGAGCTTCTGGGTGAAGACGGCCACCAGCAGCATGCCCGAGAAGGTGCCGAACCCGACGATCATGCTCAACGTGGCGCCGGTCGCGAAGTTGCGGTCGGCGAACACGGTCAGGTCGAGGATCGGGTCGCTGGTCGTCAGCTCCCGGATCAGGAAGCCGACGAGCGCGCACACCGCGACGAAGCTCATCACGACGATCGTGCTCGAGGCGAACCAGTCCTCGCGCTCGCCCCGATCGAGGACCAGTTGCAGGCTGCCGAAGCCGGCGACCATCAGTCCGAGCCCCCACCAGTCGATGCGCGCGGCGCGGCGCAGGTACGGCGGGTCGAACAGGAACACGCTGGCCAGGAAGAAGCCGACGATCCCGACCGGCAGGTTGATGTAGAAGATCCAGCGCCACGACCATTCGTCGGCGAGGTAGCCGCCGACGGTCGGCCCCAGGATCGGCCCGAAGATGAAGCCGAGGCCCCAGACGGCCATCGCCAGACCGCGCTGATGGAACGGAAAGATCTCCCAGAGGATCGCCTGCGAGAGCGGAATGATCGGCCCGCCGCCGAGCCCCTGAAAGATGCGCGCCGCGATCAAGGTCGGCAGGTCGGGCGCCGCGCCCGAGATGAACGAGCTGACCACGAACAAGGTCGCGCAGATCAGGAAGAATCGCCGGCGCCCGAAGAGCCCGGTCAGCCAGCCCGTCGCGGGAATGATGATCGCGTTCGCCGCGAGGTACGAGGTGATCACCCACGAGACCTCGTCGAGCCCGGCCGACAGCGAGCCCTGGAGATGCGGCAGGATGACGTTGGTCACGCTGGTGTCGAGGATCTGCATGAAGGCGACCACCATGACCGTGAGGGTGATGGCCCACTTCCGCGCGGAGGAGATCGGGGCTTCCGGTGCCGGGGACGTCATTGGCTCCAGCCGTTGTGCTCGCAGCGACGCCGCGCGCGCGGGTCAGGCGAGCCGGTAGGCCCGCCTGGCGGTGCCACTGAAGAGCGCCAGCTTCTCGTCGGCCGACGCGCGCGCGGTGATGCGCTTGAACGCGTTCCACAGCGCGGCGAAGCCGATGCCCATCTTGTCGACGGGAAAGTTCGACTCGAACATGCAGCGCGCGGCGCCGAAGCGCTCGATGCAATGCTCGATGTACGGCCGCCAGTAGTCCGCGAGCTCGGCCGACGACGGCGGCGCCGGACGCGTGCCGTAGTCGTACGCGGCCAGCCGCATCATCATGCCGCCGAGCTTCATGACCACGTTCGGGCAGCGCGCGAGCTCGTCGATGCCGGCCTTCCACCCGGCGAACACCTCGTCGCGCTTGCCGGCGTACGGGCCGTAGCCGAGCGGGCCGCCGCAGTGGCCCATGACGATGCGCGCATCGGGGCACGCGCGCGCCAGGTCGATCGCGTCGCCGAGCTGCGGATGGAAGACCCACGCGTCGAGCGAGAGGCCGAGCGCGGTCAGCCGCGCGAGCCCCGCGCGGAAATCGGCCTGCTTCATGAGATGCGGGCCGCCGGCGACGACGCTGTTGCCGATCACGTCGCTGGCATCCCACGCCGCCGAGTGGCGCACGCCGCGGAAGCGCCCGCCGCCGGCGCGGATCAGCGCCTCGAGCACGGGGTCGACGCGATCGCCGAGCGTGAGATCGGCGAAGCCCACGATGCCGGCGGCGACGCGCGCCGGACCGTACAGACCGCTCTCGCTCATCGCCGCGATCCCCGCGACGAACTCCGTCTCGCCGACCGGGCGCATCTCGACGGGCCCGGCGGCGCGATACATCGAGTGGCATTCGAGGAACACCGTGGCGACGACGTTGTGGCCGGAGTTGAGATCGGCGAGGAGCTCGTGCAGCAGATACCGGTGGCCGCCGCGCTCCCACAGGTGGTGATGCGTGTCGATGATCGGCAGCTCGGGCTCGAGGATCGGCTCGGCCGGCGCCCTGGCGAGCCACGCGTCGTCCGGCGGCCGGATCCGTCCGTAGCGCGTCGGCGATCCGGCAGCGTGCCCCATGTCAGTGCGAGTGATGGCCCGTGCCGGGGCCGTGCGAGTGGCCGTGGTGCGAGTAGCCGCTCGACGGCGGGCTCGGCGTCGTCGAGGCCGGGCGGTTGAAGTTCATCGAGGGCACCGTGAAGATCCGCTCGGCGGCCGCGCCGTCGGCCGGGCACGACGCGTTCGCCGAGGACTCGCGCGCGGGCCGCGACACCTCGAACTCGAGACCGCAGGCGGTGCAGCGGAACGGATAGCGCACGCCGGCTCAGCTCCGATCGATGTCCGGCGCGACGCGGCCGGCGTCGGCCACGTGGGCCTGCCAGTAGTGGTTCGTCTTGGCGACGACCGTGATGAGGCTCTTCACCTCGTCCTTGAGCCCGAAATGCGGCCCCGCCGGCACCAGGAGGCGATCGTCCTCGACGCGCGCGCCGACGTTCTCGAGAATGATCGCGGCGCAGAGCCACGCGGCCATCGTCGGCGAGTCGCACGTCACGGAGAGCCAGCCCGGCCCCGCCGGCTCGGCGTAGAGCCCGGTCGTCTCCCAGATTCCGCGGCGCATCTCGGTGAGCATCTCGGCGTCGGAGTCTGCGGCATCGCCCGACGGGGCACGGAGCGGACTCTCGGGGCCGCGCTGCGGGGGGCCGCCATAGAGCGCCAGCTCGCAGAACGTCGTCCACATGCCGCCCCAGTCGGGCCTGCCGTCGGGGCGCCACAGGAACGGCGCCGAGGTCATCGGCACGCCCGGGTCGGGACGCGTGGTGGGCACGTACTCGCGGCGCTGCGCCTCGGCGTCGCGGCGAAGCGAATCTTCGAGGGCGTCCAGACGAGACACCGGCGCGGCGGCGACGGTGACGGGCATCCCGGCCTGGTCGGCGAGGCGGGCCGCGAGATCGGCGCACACCTGGCGGATCGGCGCGGGGAGATCGGCGTCGATCACGAGGACGAGACGGCCGGCCATGCCCTCGTCACGAGGCCCTGGAGCGTCGCTCACAACGCGCGATGATAGCACCCCTTGGCGGGGAACCCGGGCGCGGGCGAGCGCGCGGCGCTCGTGTACACTGGCCGGACGGAGGAGCCTGACGTGGCGCTGCCCATCGAGCCGATCACGCGGCCGTTCGACGCGGTGGTCGAGCTGCCGGGATCGAAGAGCTACTCGAATCGGGCGCTGCTCGTCGCCGCGCTGGCGCGCGGACGGTCGGAGATCACGCGGGCGCTCTTCTCCGACGACACCCGCTACATGCAGCGGGCGCTGGAGGCGCTCGGCGTGCGCGTGCGCGCCGACGACGCCGCGCAGTCGTTCGTGGTCGACGGCGTGGACGGACGCTTTCCCGCGACCGAAGCGACCCTCGAGATCGGCAATGCCGGCACCGCCGCTCGCTTCCTCACGGCCGCCGTCGCCCTCGGCCGCGGCACCTTCGTGATCGACGGCTCGCCGGCGATGCGCAAGCGGCCGATCCAGCCCTTGCTCGACGGCCTCCGCGCGCTCGGCGTCGACGCCGAGAGCCGCGAAGGCACGGGCTGCCCGCCGGTCCTCGTGCGTGCGCAAGGCATCGCTGGCGGCCGCGCGCGTGTGCGCGGCGACGTCTCGAGCCAGTATCTGAGCGCCCTGCTGATGGCGGCACCGTATGCCGCGCGCGACGTGGAGATCGAGATCGAAGGCGATCTGGTCTCGGCGCCCTACGTGACGATGACGTTGTCGACGATGCAAGAGTTCGGCGTGCAGGCGGAGCGCGAGGGCGACCGGCGCTTCCGCGTCGCCTCGGGGCAG
>DATEMW010000279.1:0-17271 GCA_035275385.1 Candidatus Methylomirabilota bacterium
CGGCGGGCTCGGCGCTCGCGGCGCCCTGCACCATCACGCGCGCCGCGATCGCCAGCCCCGCGAAGTAGTACAAGTGAAAGTGGTAGGCCACCGGCGAGAAGAACGCGGCGACCGAGAACGCCAGCAGGCTCGTGCGGATGCCGTTGGCCAGCAGGGCGAGCCGGCGCCCGTCCGGGCGACTGGCCGCCAGCCGCGCCGCCTGCCCGGCGCTGCGGATGCTGCCGACGATCAGCAGCACGTAGAGGATCAGGCCGGGCAGCCCCAGGTCGATCGCGTACTCGAGATAGGCGTTGTGGACCATGAGCCACGCCGGTCCGAGAATCTCGTTCATCGCGAGCACGTTCTGGCCGATGCCGGCGCCCACGAGCGGATGACCGAGCACGTACCCGACCCCGGCGACCTGCTGCGCCCAGCGCTGCTGCGCCGATCCGGTCGGATCGGTGTTGACGTCGGCGATCGTGAACAGATGGCTCACGTAATCTGCCGGCAGCAGCGGCGCTGCGGCGATGACGAGGATCAAGAATCCCCACGCCCACCGCCGATCGAGTCGACCCGACGCGGTCAGCGCCGTGACGACGAGCGTGACGGCCAGGGTCAGGAACCCGCCGCGCGAGAACGTCACGACGATGCCCACGAGCTGCAAGGTGGCGATGCCGAACAAGAGCCCGCGCAGCGCGGCCGAGGACGTGATCAGGAACAGCGCCGCCGTCAGCGGCAGCATCAAGTTGAGGATCAGGGCCAGGTCGTTCGGGTTCTGCGTGAGCGGCGCCTCGTACCCGAGAATCCGCTTGACCACCTGATCCATGCCGCCCCGCACGTACGCGCCCGAGGCGAAGTTGAGCAGGCCTACCGTCGCGGCCGGGACCGTCATCAGGATGAGTCCCCAGACGGCGCGCCGCAGACGGTCTTCCGTGGTGACCGCGTTGATGATCAGGACGAAGATCGCGAGCGTCTTCAAGTAGAGGTCGAGCAGGAGCCCGACCGACCCGCCCGGCCAGTACGAGAACGGAACGGTCAGGACCGCCCACGCGAGCAGCGCGCCCGCGAGCTTCACCTCGCGGGTGACCGTGATGATCGGCAGGTCCCGCCCGATCCGATCGAGGAGCAACGCGGCCAGGCCGATGCCGGCGGCGAGCATGCCCAGACGCAGCGGTCGAAGCGCCGGGACGAGGTTCTGCGGCGCGATCAGCAGCACGAACGTGAAGCCCATCAGCGCCCAGAAGGGCACCGGCGAGCCCGCGCCCTCGGCGCGAACCGGCTCGCTCAGCCCCTCGGCGTCGGCCGTGGCGGCCATTGCGCCCGCGGCGGTCGGCTCGGGCTCGGGCCGCCACCAGTGGGGATCCGGCGTCACCAGAACGCTCATTCGCGCACCAGCGAGACGGCCGGCACCGACGTCACCGCGTGGCGGTGGCGGCAGCCCGACGCGAAATGGAAGACGCCGCTGGTCACGCAGCTCGCGACCGCCGGCGAGAAGCGGCCGGCGGGATCCAGGCACGAGTTCTCCCACAGCACGCAGCGCGGGATCGTCAAGAGCGGGTGGCGACGGTCCCGGTGGTGGCAGGTCGTGTAGGCGAACCGGTATCCCGCCTGCGCGACCGCCTCGACCGCCTCTGCGTTGAAGGCGCCGTCCGGATAGGCGAAGTGCTTGATCGGCGTGCGGAGCCGATCCTCCAGCGCGTGGCGCGCGCCCGCGAGCTCCTCGAGCATTCGCGCGCTGCTCTCGCGGGTCAGGAGCGCGTGGGTGCGAGTGTGCGAGCCCACCGTGATGCCGCCGCGCTGCATCTCGGTCAGCATCGCCCAGGTCAACGGCTTGAGGCCGTGGAGCTTCTCGGTGTCGATGGCCAGCCGCTCCTCGAGGGCGGCGACCACGTGCGCGAGCTCTTCCTGGCACAGATGCGTCAAGAGGAACCGCAGCGCGAGGAAGGGCTCGCTGACGGCGCGCGACGGCGCCACCTGCTCGGCCGTCACGACGCCGAGGTCGACGAGCACCTCGCGCGCGACGTCCCAGTCGCGGGTCAGCAAGAGGTAGAGCCGGTCGTGGTAGAGCGGCGTCGCGCGGTCGATCCAGTCGGTGACCATGAAGACCGCGGCCGGAATGCCCTTGCGCTTGAGCACGGGATAGGCGTGCTCGTACATGTCGCGATAGCCGTCGTCGAACGTGATCGTCGCGGTCGGCGTTGGAAACGCCCGGCCGGATTCCAGGCGCGAGCCGACCTCGTCGAGCGAGACGAAGCGGAAGCGACGGCCGATCCAGTCCAGCTGGCGCTCGAACATCCGGCGGCTCACGAGCATCGGCGCGATGATCGAGTCGCGGCGCGTGCGGCCGTCGTCGACCACCCGGTGATAGCCGACGACCAGCGGCAGCCGGCGCGAGCCGGACATGAACCGGATCAGCCGGTCGGTGCGGGTCGCGCCCAGCACCAGCGCCAGTCCGGTCTTGAGGTGGGCGCGCCCGACGGCGGCGTTCATCCGGCGACTCTCGCGGCAGCCTTCCGGCGCGCCGGGCTCTCGAGGAGCCGCGCGTAGAGGCACTCGGTCTCGCGGATCATGCGCGCGAGCGAGAACTCCTCGGCCACGCGGGCGCGCGCGCGTCGTCCCAACACTCGCGCCTCCTCCGGATGCTCGAGCACCCACGTGATGGCGCGGCTCAGCGCGGCCGGATCTCGGGGTGGAACGAGCAGGCCGTCGACGCCGTGCTCGAGCGCCTCGGCGCTGCCGCCGACCCGCGTCGCGACGACCGGAGCGCCCGCGGCCATCGACTCGAGGATCGTGTTGGACAGGCCCTCGCTCAACGAGGGCAGCACCGAGACCGCGACGGCCGACAGCAGGCGGGGCACGTCGAGACGGAACCCGGTGAACACGACCCGGGACGCCAGGCCCAGACGCGCCGCCCGCGCCTCGAGCTCGCGGCGGTAGGCGCTGCCGTCCGGGTTGATGTTGTCGCCGATCACGAGGAAGTGCGCGTTCTCGACGGACGCCGCGACGGTGGCCGCGGCGTCCAGGAAGTCCTCGACGCCCTTCATGCGGCTCAGACGCGACAGCATCGCGACGAGCGGCGCGCCCTCGGGGATTCCGAGCTCGCGGCGCAGCGAGCCGTCCTCGCCCGGCGTGAAGCGCGACAGGTCGAGCCCGTTGCGGATCACGCTGATCCGGCGCGGGTCGTAGCCCTGCGCGATGAGCCACTGGCGCACGGCTTCGGCGTTGACCAGGATGTGGTCGGCGAGGCGGCACGCCAGCCGCTGAACCTTGCGCTGGCGCGCGGTCAGGTGCGCGCCCGTGTCGCGGATCGAGGCCACCACGACGGGGGTGCGCGCCAGGCGCGCCGCCGGAATCGCGAAGACGTTCGGGTAGAAGTTGTAGCTGTGCATGATCTGGATGCGCTGCCGGCGCAGGTGCTGCGCGAAGCGCAGCTGCTGGGCGAGCGTGTGCGCGCCGTAGAGCCGCGCCACCGCGTACTCGCGCACCTTCAAGCCGCGCGCCTCGAGCTGCGGAAGGAACTCGCCCGACCGGCGCAGGCAGCCGAATTCGAGCTCGAAGCGCGAGTAGTCGAGTCCGTCGGCCAGGCTGACCACGTGACGCTCGGTCCCGCCGATCGCGAACAGGGTCATGAACGTGAGCAGCCGCACGCGATCGGCCGGCGCGGCGGACGGGCGCCGGGGCTCCACGGTCGAGCGCATCGCCATCAGAGCGTCACCACGCGGTCGGGGGTGGTCGCCAGCCGGTATGTGGCCCCGCGCGTGTCCACGACCAGGGTCGAGAGCTCGACGATGCGCGCGTAGTCGAACTCGGGGTGGTCGGTGAGAATGACCACGCAATCGGCCTCGGCGAGCCGCGCGTCCGTCGCCTCGACCGCCTTCAGCGCGTGGCCCTCGAACTCGATCTCGGGCACGTACGGATCGGCGTAGGCGACGCTCGCGCCGCGCTCGATCAGCCGCGCGATGACCTCGAGCGCCGGCGATTCGCGCGTGTCGCCGACGCCCCGCTTGTAGGCGATGCCGAGCGCCAGGATCCGCGCCCCGTTGAGACAGCGCCGCCGGCCGTTCAGCGCGTCGCTCACGAGGTCGACGACGTACTGCGGCATCGCGCGGTTGATCTCGTCGGCCAGGTGGATGAACCGGGCTTCATACCCGTTCAGGCGCATCCGCCAGGCCAGGTACGCCGGATCGACGCCGATGCAGTGGCCGCCGATGCCCGGGCCCGGATAGAACGGCATGAACCCGAAGGGCTTGGTGGCGGCCGCCTCGATCACCTCGCGCGTGCTCACGCCGAGCTGGCGGCACATCAGCGCCATCTCGTTGGCCAGCGCGATGTTGACGTTGCGGAAGACGTTCTCGTAGAGCTTGGCGAGCTCGGCCACGCGCGGGCTCGACACCGTCACCACCCGGCCGACGATCTGGCTGTAGAGCGAGGCCGCCAGGCCCGCGCACTGGGGCGTGAGGCCGCCTACGACCTTGGGGATGTCCTTCACCGCGAACGTCGGGTTCGCCGGATCGATCCGCTCGGGGGAAAACGCCAGGAAGCAGTCGACGCCCGGCCGACCGCCGCGCTCCTCGAACATCGGCGCCAGGAGCTCCTGGGTCGTGCCCGGGTACGTGGTCGACTCGAGGATCACCAGCTGCGCCGGCCGGAAGTGCGCGGCCGTCTCCTGCGCGGCGGCGGCCACGAACGAGATGTCGGGGTCCTTCGACTTCCGAAGCGGCGTCGGCACGCAGATGATCACCGCGTCGCACTCGGCGAGCCCCGAGAGGTCCGTGCTCGCCTGGTAGCGGCCGGCGTCGAGCCGGGCCCGGACCGCGTGATCGGGCACGTCGGGGGTGTGCGAGCGGCCGGCATTGAGCGCGGTCACGCGGTCGACGCTGGTATCGAACCCGGTCACGGCGTAACCGACTCGCGCGAACTCGACGGCGAGCGGCAGGCCGACGTATCCCTGCCCGATGATGCCGATGCGCGCGGTGCGCTCGGCGATCCGGCGGGTGAGCTCGTCAGCGGTTACGGTCGCTTCATACATCACGCGCTCTCCCGATGGGCCTCGACGGTCTCTTGAGGCTCCGTGACCTCGTCCTCGACGATCCGATGTCCCGAGACGACGGTCCGGACGGTCTCGAGGAGGATTCGGATGTCGAGCCAGACCGACAGGTGCTTGAGGTAATAGAAGTCGTAGCGGATCTTTTCCACTTCCTGCTCGAGCGAGTTGGCGTACCGGTAGCGCACCTGCGCCCAGCCCGTGACGCCCGGGCGCACGGCGCAGCGCAGGGAGTAGTACGGGATCGCGTCGCCCGAGATCTCGCTCAGGTTGCGCGCGGTCAGGACGAGCAGCTCGAGGTTCGTCATCGGGTGGGGGCGCGGCCCCACCAGGTTCATGTCGCCCTTGAGCATGTTGATCAGCTGGGGCAGCTCGTCGAGCCGGAATCGCCGCAGCACGCGCCCGATGCGCGTGATCCGGTCGGAGTTGTCGCGCTCCCACTCGGAGTGCCGGCCCGCGACCGGGCGCATCGTGCGGAACTTGATCAGGTCGAAGGGCACGCGGTACCGGCCGGCGCGCTGCTGCACGAAGAACACGGGCCCGCGCGAGTCGAGCTTGATCGCGAGCGCGATCAGCGCCATCAGCGGCGCCAGCACGATCAGACCGGCGACCGCGACCACCAGGCTGAGCGCGCGCGCGAACTTCGGCTGCATCCGCGCGGTCGCGAACTCGTGCGAGAAGATCACGCGGCTCGGCGGCATGAGCTCGAGCGCGAGCTTGCCGGTGAGGCTCTCGTAGGTCTCGACGACGTCCTCGACTCGGATCCCTCGCGCCACCGACTCGACGAGCCGGCAGAGCGGCAGTCGGCCCCGCCGGTCGGCGAAGGCGACCACGATCCGGGTCGGGCGCCGCGCGGCGATCAGGCGGTCGAGGTCGAGGCCGTCCTCGACCACGCCGACCAGCGAATAGCGATTCGGGCGCCGCGCGATCTCCTCGATGACCAGACGCGCCAAGGGGCTCGTCCCGACGATCAGGAGGCGCTCGGTTGCGGCGCGGAGGTGCCGCACGGCGCCGTAGACGCGGCTCCCCACGATGAGCGCCAGGGCCACGACGAGCGCGTAGAACACGCCGTCTCCGAAGTAGAGCTCGGGGATCAGATGCTGAGCCACTGCCATGGGATTCACACCTGGGCCGTCATCCGGGACGGTCTGATCGTGTCGCGGCGACGCGCCGCCAGCTCGCACAAGATCTGTCCGAGTTTGTCGGGATCGTGTCGCACTACCGGCCCGAGCTCGAGCAGATCGGCGCCGATGAGCACCGGCGCCGGGTCCGAGAGCGCGAAGTCGGAGTCGACCGGCGCGGCGCCTTCCGAGGCGTAGCGCCCGAGCACCTTGGACGAGATCGGCGTGGTGGGCGCGATCACGTAGTCGAGCTTCTCCAGCGGCAGCCCGTGCTCGGCCACCGCCTGCAAGTGCTCCGCGATCCCGTAGCCGTCGGTCTCGCCGGGCTCGGTCATCGCGTTGCACACGAAGATCCGCATCGCCGACGAGCTCGTGACCGCCTCGAGCACGCCGGGAACGACCAGGGTGGCGAGGACGCTCGTGTAGAGGCTGCCGGGGCCGAGGATCAGCACGTCGGCCTCGCGTAACGCCTCGAGCACCATCGGCGTGGCCATGGCGTCGGGCGGGTCGATACGAACCCGCTTGATCGGCGCGCCGCCGCGCGGGATCGCCGATTCGCCGTAGACCGAGCGCCCGTCGGTCAGCTCGGCCACCAGATGCACGCGCTCGGTCGTCGACGGCAGGACCAGATCGTCCACGCCCAGGAGCTCGGCGGCGAGGCGGATCGCCGTCAGTCCGTCGGTCGCGACCATGTCGAGCGCCGCCAGCAAAAGATTCCCGACCGGATGCTGGGCCACGCCGCCGTCGAAGCGGTACTGCAGCGCAGCCGAGACCTCGGGCGCCACGCGTGCGAGCGCCAGGAGACAGTTACGAATATCCCCCGGCGGAATCACGCCGTATTCCTTGCGCAGGGCGCCCGAGCTGCCGCCGTCGTCGGCCGCCGTCACGATGGCCGCGATGCGGTCGCTCGGCGCCAGATGGCGGCGTAGCGCGGTGAGCACGACCGGCAATCCGGTTCCGCCTCCAATGGCGACAACTCTCACGCGACCTCTCCTTTGCGCCGCCACGAACGGCTCGGCGCGGGCGGGCTGCTGGCGTAGTCGTAGTACGGCGCGGGCAAGATGGGATGCGCGTTGAACACGAAGCCCACCGCCTTGTCCGGGTCCATGGCCTTCAACGTCTCCGCCAGCAGGCCGCGCTGCGTGCGGTTGGAGGCAACCACGACCACGAATCCGTCGACGCACTTCGAGATCAGGCGGCAGTCAGGGAACGGCACGAACGGCGGCGTGTCGATGACGACGTAGTCGTATTCCTGCCGCGCCTCGGCCAGGAGCGCCTCGAGCTTCGGCGAGCGCAAGAGCTCGTAGGGCGCGGCGACCGACACCGGCGCCCGCAGCATCGAGAGGTTGAAACGCGGCACCGACACGACGGCGTCCTTGAGCGGCAAGCCCGGCGTGCCGAGGGCGTCGGCCAGGTTCGGCCGCGCCTCGCCGAGCGCCAGGTAACGCGCCAGCGCCGGACGCCGCAGGTCCATGTCGATCAAGAGCACACGGGTGTCCTCGGATTGCGCGAGCGCGCCGGCCAGGTTGATGGCGGTAACGCTCTTGCCGTCGCCGACGCCGGGGCTCGTGACGGCGAGGATCTGCAGATTCGCCCGCCGCCGCAGGGTCTCCACGAGGTGGCGCAGCACGCGGTACTGCTCCGCCGCGGCGGTGGACGGCGCCTGGAGGCTCACCAGGTGCTCGTCGAGGAGCGCCGTGGCGATCCTCGCCGAATGGGGCGCCGGGCGCGGCGTCTCCGGCCGCGCCGTCTCGACGGCCGCCCGCGGTGGCTCGGCCACGGCGGTCCGCTGCGGCGTCGGCGGCGTGAACACCGGCGGCTGCTCTTTGTCCGGCTCCGGCCAGCGCGGGATGACTGGCGCCTGCTCGCTCGCCTCCACCGGAGCTTGAGCTTGGGGCGTTTCGTCCGTGTTGTCGTTGTCGCGCCCAGCCTGTTCGAGCGCCTTGAAGAACTTGCTCATGGCATCACCGCCCGTCGAAGCGATTGGAAGAAGTGCACGACGTTTGCGTCGAGGGTCAGCGCGGCGAGGCCCACCGCCGCGACCGCGAGGGCCAGCATCGACGTCTTGGCAAACCACTGCGATCGGCGCCGCGGGCTCAGGGCGCCCATCGACAAGATCTTGCGCTGCGTGGGCATGCCCTGCTCCATGTACTCGATCGCCTCGTTGACCGAGCTCTTGTCGATCCGCCGGGTCTGGTCGGCGTACCCGAAGAGCAGGCAGTGATCGCCGAGGATGTTGATGACCCGCGGAATCCCGCCCGAGTATTGGGTGATCCGCTCGATCGCGGCCTCGGTGAAGATGCCGAGATCGCGGGCGCCGGCGATGCGCAGCCGGTTGCGGATGTACTGCCGCGCTTCTTCCACGGTCAGCGGCGGGATCTGACAGCGCAGCCCGACGCGCTGCTTGAGCTGCCTGAGCTCCGGCAGCTCGAGCTTCGCCCTGAGCTCGGGCTGCCCGACCAGGATGATCTGCAAAAGCTTGGTGGTCGCCGTCTCGAAGTTCGAGAGCAGCCGCACCTGCTCCATCGTCTCGGGCGACAGGTTCTGCGCCTCGTCGATGATCAGCACCGTGTTCTGGCGCGACCGCTCGCGCTCGATCAGGAAGTCGTTGAAGGCCATGATCCGGCGCGCCCGCGAGTCCTCGCGCCGGGCGACGCCCAGATCGGCGAGGACGTACTCGAGCATGTCGTCGAACGGCATGGTCGAGTTGAAGATGAAGGACACGGCGGTGTGGCCATCCAGGCGCTGGCGCAGCGCGTGGAGCAAGGTCGTCTTGCCCGTGCCCACCTTGCCGGTCAGCACGATGAAGCCCTTGCGCTCCTGTGCCCCGTAGTGGAGCTGCGCCAGCGCCTCGCGGTGCCCCGGGCTCAGGTAGAGGAACCGCGGATCCGGTGTCGCGTTGAACGGCTTTTCCATCAGTCCAAAGAACTTCAAGTACATGGCGGTGCCCCTCAGGATCCGGTCCGCGTCAGCAGCGTGATCAGGAGATCGTTGTGCGCGACGACGTAGGCGATGCCGACGACCAGGAAGAGCCCGGCCACGCCGGCGAAGGCGGCCAGCTGCAGGCGCCACCGGCGGCGCACGCGATCGGCGCGCGTCGTGATCTGGGGAATCGTGACCAGCACCGGCAGCTTGCTGAACGCGCGCAGGTCATCGACGCTGTGGAACGAGGCGTCGATCTGCTCGGCCAGCATCACGGCCGCGCCGGTAACGGCCAGCGAGAGCACCACGCCGAGCAGGATCAGCTTGGGACGGTTCGGCGCCGACGGCTCGCTCGCGGGGACGGCGCGCTCCAGGATCTGGAACTCCTCACCGGCGCGCCGGCGCTCGACGTCGACCGCGGCCTGGGCGTCGTGATACCGCTTGAGGACCGCGTCGTACATCTCCCGGGTCGCGCGGTAGTCGCGCGAGAGCTGCTGCAGCTCCTGCTCGCGCTCGGGCGCCATCTCGACGCGGCTCTGATAGGCGGTGATCATGCGCCGCAGCCGCTCGTCCTCGGCCTTGAGCGCCGCCATCTCGGTATCGCCCTGATTCTGCGGCGGCGCCGGCTTGGCCGCGGCGCTGCTCTTGGGCTGCGTCCCCTGGAGCTCGGCCAGCTGCTTCTTCGTCGTCTCGATCTCCGCCTTCGTGTTGATCACGTCGGGATACTTGTCGCTGTACTGCCGCTGGAGCTTCACCAGATCGGCGTTGAGCTGGTAGAGACGCATCTGGAGCGCCTCTTCGGGCGTCGCGGCCGCCTGCGTGTCGTTGTCGCTCGCCCGACGACGGAGCGCCGTGCGCCGCTCGGCGGCGATGACCTGGTTGTGGTTGTTGAGGGCGAGCTGGGCGTTGAGCCGCTCGAGCATTGCGAGATTCGCGGCCACCTGCTCGGGCAGCTGACCCATGTTGCGCCGCTTGAAGTCGTTCGTGCGCTTGTCCTGCTCGTCGATCCGCTTCTGCGCGTCGTCGACCTCGCGCTTGATGTCCTGCACGGCCTCGGCGGCGCGCCGCTCGCGGATCGTGGAGTTCTCGGCCACGTAGAGCGAGGCCAGCTCGTTGGCGACCTTCGCGGTGGTCTCGGGATCGCGGCCGCGGAAGGTCACCGCGAACGCGACGGTCGAGCCGCGGCCCTGCATCCCGAGGTCGACGGCCCGCATCTCGACCTTGATGTCGCGGCGCAGGCGGGCGACGGTCTTCTCGACGTCGGCCTTCTGATTCGGGCCGTAGATGTCGAACTTGTCCAGGAGCGCCTCGAGCCGTGACCGGCTCAGGATCTCCTCGCCGATCCGGTTGAGCCGGGCTTCGAGCTCGCCCGTCAGCGGCGAGCGCGCGGACGGCGCCGTCATCTCGGGCCGCGCGACCAGCACGGTCGCGGTGGAGCGATAGATCCCGGGCATCGCCAGAGTGACCGTCAGCGCGATGGCGAGGGTCACGGCCAGCACGCTCAGCGCGAGGAACTTGCGCCGGCCCCAGATCGCGGAGAGCGCCGCGACGTTCATGGCACCACCACGATGTCGCCGGGCTGGAGCAGGACGTTCTCGTCCTCTTCGGCGACGATCCGGTTGTAGTTGACCGGGATCCGCTTGGTCCCGTTGCCCTCCTGGCGCATGATCACGAGCTTCGAGCGCCGGGCCCAGTCGTTGAAGCCGCCGGCCAGCGCCACCGCGTCCAGCACCGTCGCGCGCTGGGTGATCTCGTAGCGGCCGGCCTTGCGCACCTCACCGAGCACCGAGATCTTGTTGCTGTGGACCTCGCGCACGATCACGGAGACCTCGGGGTTGGGCATGTACTCGACGAGCTTCGCCATGAGATTCGCCCGCAGCTGGGTCGGCGTGAGCCCCGCCGCCGGCACCTCGTTCAGGAGCGGCAGCGAGATCTTGCCGTCGGGGCGGACGGGCACGGTGCGGCTGACCGTCGTGTTGTTCCAGACGGCGATGTCGAGCACGTCATCGACACCGATCTTGTAATCGGCGCCGACGGGCGCGCCGCCGGCCGGAGCCGCTTGCGCCGTCGGCGCGGGCGGGCGCTTGACGACCTCCTGAGCCGCGGCGAGCCCGGCGAGGGCCAGCGAGAGGACAACGAGCAAGGCGACGACAGGCTTGTGCACGATCATGTTGACTCGTCCCCTTTCCTCAGTTTCGACGTGCTGCGATTTCGTGGGCCTTCGCGCTCTATCGAGGCAAGCGTTCGCGCGGGCGACGTCACGATCCACGCTCTCGACGGTACGGGTTGTGCCGCGCGTGCTCAATTCGCCGAACCCCCGATTGCGCATTCGGAAAATCCCGCAGATCGGGATGGGCAATTTCATCGGGTCGCTGGATCGGGTGTGTGACGAACTCGCGACGCGCGCGATGCCGCGCGGCGAACGCGCGCGGGCGCTAGACCTGGATCAGACCCTGGCGGATCGCGTAGCGCACGACACCGGCGGTGTTCGAGGTGTCGAGCTTCTGCATGATGTGCGTGCGGTGTGACTCGGCGGTCTTCACGCTGATGCCGAGGAGCTCGGCGACTTCCTTCGTGGTCTTGCCGGCGGCGACGAGCTGCAGCACTTCGCGCTCACGCGGCGTGAGCGGATCCGGCGGCAGCTCCGACTTGGCCAGATACGCCTGCACGACGGTGCGCGAGACGCGCGGGCTCAGGTACATCATCCCGTTGAGCACCTCGTGGATCGCGCGCACGAGGTCCGTCGGTGCCTGGCTCTTGACGACGTAGCCCTTCACGCCCAGCCGCACCGCCTCGAGCACGTAGCGATCGTCGGCGTGCATGGTGAGCAAGATCACCTTGGCGCGCGGGCACGCGGCGAGGATCTCGCGGGCCGCGGCGAGGCCGTTCATCAGGGGCATGCCGTAGTCGAGCACGACGACCTCGGGCATGCTCTCGCTGGCCATGCGCACGGCCTCGACGCCGTTGGCCGCCTCGCCCACGACCTCGAACCCCTCGCGCTGGAGCAGGAGCCGGAGGCCCTGCCGTACGATCGTGTGGTCGTCTGCGAGCAGTACGCGCGTCGCCATACTCGGAGTGTAGTGACGGCGGTGCCGGAACGAATCGGGCAACCGCCGCAATCGGGGAGGGGTATTCCCCCGTGGAGCGGCCGGGGGTTACGGCTGGATCAGGCCGCGGCGGACTGCGTAGCGCACGAGCCCGGCGGTCTCGTGGATGTCGGTCTTCTTCATGATCCGCGTCCGGTGCGACTCGGCGGTCTTGAAGCTGATGCCCAGGAGCCGCGCGATCTCCTTCGTCGATTTTCCCTCCGCGACGAGCTGCAGCACCTCGCGCTCGCGGGAGGTCAAGGGATCGGGCGGCATCTCCGACTTGGCCAGGTAGGCCTCGACCACCGCGTGCGAGATCCCGGGGCTCAGGTACATCATGCCGCGGAGCACCTCGTTGATCGCGCGCACCAGGTCGGCCGACGCCTGGGTCTTGACGACGTAGCCTTTGATGCCGGCGCGGATCGCTTCCAGGACGTAGTGATCGTCCGTGTGCATCGTGAGCAAGATCGCCCGGGCGCGCGGGCAGACCTTCAGGATCTCGCGCGCGGCGTCGAGCCCGTTCAGGAGCGGCATCGAGAAATCCAGCACGGCCACGTCGGGGCAGCGCTCGCGGGCTTCGCGCAGCGCCTCCTGGCCGTCGCCCGCCTCGGCGACGACCGCATAACCCTCACGCTCCAGCAGCGCCTTCAGTCCCTGCCGGACGATCGCGTGGTCGTCAGCGAGGAGAATCCTATTCGGCATTGTCCGTCTCCACCGGTACGGTCAGGATCAATTGAGTTCCGCCCCGCGGGGTCGCGATGATGTCCAGGGTTCCGCCGACGGCGTGCAGCCGCTCGCGGATGCCCGTCAAGCCGAGCCCGCGCGAGCCCCGCCGCGTCAGCACGGTCGGCACGTCGAATCCGACGCCGTCGTCCCGGATGACCCCGCGTAAGAAGCGGCGGTTGCGCATGAACTTGATATAGACGCGCGTCGCCTGCGCGTGCTTGGTGACGTTGGTCAGCGCTTCCTGGACGATGCGGTACAGCGCCGTTTCGGTCGGCGCCGGCAGCCGCTTGCCCGGCGAGCCCTCGACCGCGATCGAGAGCCCGGTGCGCTTGGACACGCCGTCGGCCAGGAACTCGAGCGCCGGCCCCAGGCCCAGGTCGTCGAGGATCGTCGGACGCAGCTCGTGCGACAGGTGGCGCAGCTGCTCCTCGATCTTGTCCAGGAGCCCGCGCACGTCCTCCAGACGCTTCGCGGCGGGCGCCGGCAGGTCCCGGGCCACGTCGGCCAGACCGATGTGGACCGAGGCGAGCAGCTGGCCGGCCTCGTCGTGCAGCGCGTGCGCGATCCGCTTCACCTCTTCCTCGAGCGCCTCGTTCAGGTGGCGCAGCGCCCGCTCGGCACGCTTTCGGTCGGTGATGTCGCGCGCGATGCCGAGGACGCCGACGACGCGCGAGCCGCGGGCCAGCGGCGTGGCGACGAACTCGCTCGGGATCGTGAACCCGGACTTCGCGCGCACGCCCAGCTCGAAGATCGGGGGCACCTGGCCCTTCAGCACGGCCTGGAAGATCTCGGCGGCGCGCGGGCGATCGTCCGGGTCGACCAGCGGCACGTAGTCCTTGCCGATCCACTCCGTGCGCGACCAGCCGGTGACCGTCTCGAAGACCGGGTTCAGCGACATGATCTTGCCGTCCGGCGAGAGCGTGTAGATGATGTCCCGCGCGGTGTCGACGACGCTGCGATAGCGCTCCTCGGACTCGCGCAGGGCCGAGTTGACCTCCTGGCTCTTGCGGTGCGACATCTCGAAGGGCAACAGGCTCTCGACGATGAATCGGCTCGCCGTGCGCAGTGTGCTCGAGCTCTCCTCGCGCGTGCGCACCCGCATGAGGGAGCGAACCAGCGCACGATGCTGGATCGCCGCCATGTCGTGCACGCCGACGCCGTCGCTGAGCGCCTCCCGGCCGAGGTCGCAGGCCTCCTGCAGGGCGGCTTCGCCGCGGCCGGCGACGTATTCCTGAAGGGCCTGGGCGTATCGCTTGGCGAGGGATCTGAGCTCGGGGTTCACGCCGCTCCGAGATAACGGGCGACGAGCACGAGCGCGTCGTCGGTCTGTGTACTGAAGCGGTCGAGGATGTGGTCGGCCAGCTCCCGCGGCGGCAGAGGCGGCAGGGGCGCGTCGAGGAAATCGCTGCGCACACCGTCGGTCGCCAGGATCAGCGTGTCCCCACGGCGGACCGGAATGACCTCCGACACGAGGGTCGGCAGGCGCGCGCCCACGACGCCCCCACGCAGCAACAGCGACTCCGTGCGCGGTCCCGCCGAGCCCTGGGCGCGAAGGAGGCGCCCTTCCACGTCGCCGACGCCGAGCCAGGTCATCGTCTCCTCACGGGTGTTGAAGGCGGCCACGCTGATCACGGCGCCGCGGGTGCCGATGAGGCTATTGTGGCAGTCTCTCAGGAGCTGGACCACCGGGCGATGTGCGGCGCGCTCGAGCGCCTTCACCGCGGCCGCCGCGGCGCTGGCGGCCTCGGCGCCGTGGCCCAGCCCGTCGACGACGGCGGCGAGCCAGCCTTCGGCCGTCGGCAGCACCACCGAGCGGTCGCCGGATTCGCGCTGACCCGGCTGCGCCAGGTCGGCGACGGCCCAGTCGAGCGCGGGCGCGATCACCGCCGCCATCGCCGCACCGTGACCGTCGTACCCTTGCCGAAGTCCGACGTGATCTCGAAGTCGTCCATCAGCCGGCGCGTACCGGGAAGCCCGAGCCCGAGCCCGCCGGACGTGGAATAGCCGTCCTGCATGGCTAGGCCGACGTCGGGAATGCCGGGACCGTCGTCGTTGGCGACGACTTCGATCCCCTTCTTCCCGTCGTTCTGCACCAGGCGCAGGATGATCTCGCCGCGGACTGCGTAACGGACGATGTTCCGCGCCAGCTCCGAGATCGCCGTGGCGACGACGGCCAGATCCGTGGGCTGAAACCCACACTGCGACGCCAGCTCGCGCCCTTTCTGGCGCGCGGAGACGACGTCGGAGTCACAATCTATGGAGACACGCACCTCATCAGCGATGAGCCCGAACCTCCCGTTCGTGACTCTTGGCCTTGCGGTCGAGGTACGCGAGGCCCTCTTCCAGGTCGAGCGAGGTGGCGACGCCCTCGAGGGTGAGCCCGAGCTTGACCATCGAAAATGCCACCTCCGGCTGGATGCCGACGATGACCGTCTCGGCGCCCCGCAGCCGGATCATGTACGCGACGTCGCGCAGGGTCCGGGTCGCGAACGAATCGATCACGTCGAGCGCGGTCACGTCCACGATGACGCCCCGCGCGCGCACCTTGCTGACCTGGAGCACCAGCGTGTCGCGCAGCTGCTTGAGATCCTCATCGGTCAGCGCAGACTGCACCGTCGCGATGAGGTAGGCGCCCTGCTTGAGGATCGGGACCTGCATGTCCTCGTCTCCCCTCAGACCGGCTGCGCCATCGGCTCCTGCATCAGCACGACCTTGTAGCCCAGGAGCCGCTCGGCTTCCTCGATGCCGCCCTGGAGATCGCCCACCGTGTTCATCTTCCCGAGGTCCACTCCGATATTAACAAGCGTCTGGGCGATCTCGGGGGACAGGCCGGTCACGATCACGGTGGCGCCGAGCAGGCGCGCCGCCTCGACGGTCTGCACGAGGTGGTTCGCCACTGGCGAGTCGATGTACGGCACACCGGTGATGTCCAGCACCACGACCTTGGCTCGGTTGGTGCGAATCCCGCGCAAGAGCTGCTCGGTCAGCTGGCGCGCACGCTGGGGATCGATGACGCCGATGATCGGCAGGATCAGCAGGCGCTCGCGCACTTGTAAGACCGGCGTCGAGAGCTCGCGGATCGCCTCTTGCTGCTCGCGGATGATCCGCTCGCGCTCCTGCACGAAGCCGACGGCCACCGTGGCCGCGATCCGGTTGGCGGCCGGCTCGTAGGCGTCGAGGATCCGGTTCAGCTTGTTGAAGTCCTCGTGGTAGGTGGCGAAGAGCGAGCGCGCGAGTACGTCGCGCAGCAGCAGCACGATCCCGACGACTTCGTGCGTCTCGACGCCCCGCGGGATGATGCGCTCGGAGAGGTTCCGTGCGTAGGCCTGCAGCGCTTCGTACGTCCCGGTCTCGAGCGCCTCGACGTAGTTGTCGTAGACGGAGGTGGCTTCCGCGAACAGCTCTTCCTTCGTCATCGCGGTCAAAAGCTTGGCCTCGGTGATGAGGCGGGCCCATTCTTCTCGGAGCTGAGCGCGCTGATGTCGAAGGTGCGCTACGAGCTCGCGCAGTCGTGAGGCCGTGGTTTCAAGGCGCGCTTGAGTCACGGTTGCCACATCCTGGCTGCCATTCATCGGGCCCTCCTGGCCATGGTGATGCTGTAACAATAAGACCTTACGGGTCATATGCTGACCCTCCCATCAGGTGTTCACCTGACACTCGCGCGGAAAACCCAGGATGGATCTGCGCGATTTCGGCGGGCGGGCAAGCGCTAGCGGGCTTTGGGACGGTCCAGCGCTGCCGAAGCCTTGCGCTCACGCACCTGCGCGAGGAACACGGCCGTGTGCTCTTCGCAGATGCCGTGCGAGACGACCGGCCAATCGAACGGCTCTTTCTCGCAAAGCACTGTCGTACGACCCTGGTGCTGGCACCACGCGCATACGACGGTCATGAGCGCCTCCTCTTCCGTCCTGCGCCCACTGTCTCGTCGTCGCCGATCCGCAACAATCAGGACTTTCCCCCAACGGTGCCGTGTGACTTACCCCGCCGGGTTGTCTGGGAAGCGCTTGCGCCCGCCGATGGCCGGGGGTATTCATTGGCCCACCATGAAAAGACTCGACGGCAAAGTGGTCGTGGTGACGGGGGCCTCACGGGGCATCGGGGCCGAAATCGCGCGCATTTTCGCGGCCGAAGGCGGCCGCGTCATCTGCGCCGCGCGCACCCTGCGCGAGGGCGACCACCAGCTCGCCGGCTCGCTCGAGACGACGGTCGAGGCGATCCGCGCCGGCGGCGGTGAGGCGCGGGCGGTCACCGCCAACATCGCCGAGCCCGCCGAATGCGAACGCCTCATCGCCGCCGCGCGCGAGACCTACGGTCCGATCGACGTGCTCGTGAACAACGCGGCGCTGACCTACTACCTGCCGACCAAGGATTTTCCGCTGAACCGCTGGCTGCG